>NZ_DAISXK010000001.1:110276-214883 GCF_036825875.1 Paucihalobacter sp.
TTAATAATGAAATTAATGTTTAAAAACGGTCAACGCTAATCAGGGAAGTTCAAATTGACTATGACAAAACATCAAAATATATCGAATTATCGTTATTTAGTTACCGGTGGTGCTGGATTTATTGGCAGCAATTTGGTGGGTTATTTACTAAAACATAGGGCTAAAAAAGTTAGAGTTTTAGATGATTTTTCTAATGGCTACCGACACAACCTTGAGGAATTTATAGAACATCCCAATTTTGACCTGATAGAAGGTGATATAAGAGATTTAGATACCTGTGTTCGTGCCATGGAGGACATAGATTATGTGAGTCATCAAGCTGCTTTAGGGTCCGTTCCGCGTTCTATAAACGATCCGGCTACTACCAATGCTGTGAATATCAACGGATTTTTAAATATGATGATTGCTTTAAAAGATAGCAGCAGTGTCAAGCGAATGGTGTATGCGGCGTCCAGTTCTACCTATGGCGATAGTAAATCCTTACCCAAGATAGAATCGATAATTGGAAAACCCCTATCGCCCTATGCCGTTACCAAATACGTGAATGAACTCTACGCCGATGTGTTTGCAACCACTTATGGCACCGATACTATTGGTCTTCGCTATTTTAATGTGTTTGGCCCAAAACAGAGTCCGAATGGCGCATACGCAGCCGTCATACCATTATTTATGCAAGCTTTAAAAGATAACATATCTGCGACCATTAACGGTGATGGTGAACAGACCCGAGATTTCACCTTTGTGGACAATGCGGTTCAGGCCAACGTTAATGCCTTTTTTGCTGAAAAAAATGCCGCCAACCAGGTGTTTAATATTGCCTGTGGCGAGCGAATTTCGGTAAATCAGTTATGGCAGTATTTGCAAGAAGCCGCCAATTCCAGATTGCAACCTTTTTATGGTCCGCCGCGCCAAGGTGACGTGAGGGATTCCTTGGCTGATATTAGCAAGGCCGCACAGTTAATCAACTACCAACCCACAATAACCGTCCGCGAAGGCATCCAACGCACTTGGGAGTGGTTTGAGGTGAGCTAAGCTGTGCTTTTATTGTTACTACTTCATAGTCGTCAGGCGACGAACAGGACCGCATCTGCCTGCCTATGGCAGGGATCTTATTGGAGTGCGCAGGATTGATGCATATGGGATTCTTAAGAGTATAATGGACTCAGCATGATAAGATTCCTTCCTCCTTCGGCGGACAGGTACTTCGTCGGAAATCGAAATTTCGGAGGAGCCAATAAAAAAAGCGCTAAGAATACACCCAAAAACAGCTAAAAAACAACCCCCATAGTATTTGTCACGCCGGCAGAGCGAGGTACGAGCGACGAGGGGTCGCATAAGAGTAAGTAATAAATCGTAAGTGAATGACATTATGAAGTTACTTTTCAGGATGGAATGGACTCAGCAGGATGAGATTCCTCGCTGCGCTTCGGAATGACAAAAAGGGCGGTCTAGATAGGAGACCACGACTGCGCTTCAGAAATCGAAGATTCGGTAAAGCCAATAAAAAAAAGCACTAAGAATACACACAAAGACAGCTAAAAAAACAACCCCCATTTTGTTTGTCACGCCAACAAAGCGAGGCACAAGCGACGAGGGGTCTCATAACAGTGATCTGGTATCGTATTTGATTTATTGAATGCGGAAAATTTAACGATTATACCAGACTCATCAGGATAAGCTCAGCCCCTCTCAGGGTATTCCCTGATTTTTCAGAATTCAGTATTTACCCTTAGAGTATTTAAAAATTACACAGGTATCTTGCTATCAATTATTTAGTGTTAAATCATGCTGTTTCTATTCCAGGCATTTGCGTGACAAAACATCCAAATAA
This sequence comes from Paucihalobacter sp., assembly GCF_036825875.1. Classification (NCBI taxonomy): domain Bacteria; kingdom Pseudomonadati; phylum Bacteroidota; class Flavobacteriia; order Flavobacteriales; family Flavobacteriaceae; genus Paucihalobacter; species Paucihalobacter sp. Next base: position 112,108 of record NZ_DAISXK010000001.1, read on the forward strand.
TCACACGATTCACTAAATACAACCACTATGAAAGCAAGATTACTTTTCACAATTGCGATGGTTCTGACCAAGCCGATTTATATGTTAGCCAACTTAAGACCTGTTAGTAATCGCGCGCTTATGAGTACTATATGCCTATTAACCATCGCTTCTGGATTTATCTATGCACAAAATTTTATAACAGAATGGACTTTTCCAACCGATGCTAACCAAATCCGTTTTAAGGCGCAATCTAGCGGGGTTATAAATTACACTTGGGAATCTATGCCATCAGGAAATAGTGGCTCAGGTAGTTTTACCCCAGATACATTTGATTTTGTGACTCTAAGCGACTTAAGTATCATGGCGAATGATGTGGTGATTGTAGAAATGGAACCCGAGAATCTCCAACGTTTTTACATTGAAGGAGGTATCAATAAAGACCGATTAACTGACATTAAACAATGGGGCGCCGTTAATTGGACTAGCATGAGCGCCGCTTTTGACGGCTGTACTAATTTAAATATCAGTGCCAGTGATGTCCCTAATCTGAGTAATGTGTCTAGTATGTTCAGAATGTTTAGATCGGCTACTCAGTTTAACTCAAATATTGGTAGTTGGGATGTTTCAAATATTACAAACATGTCTGATACTTTCAATAACGCGCTTTTCTTTGATCAGAATATCGGAAGTTGGAATGTTGAGAACGTAACAAATATGAGTGGCATGTTTAGCAATTCCTCAGCTTTTAATCAAGACATTGCAGATTGGAACGTTGCAAACGTCACCAATATGGAAGGGATGTTCAGAAACACTTCAAACTTTAATCAGGATATTGGCGGATGGACCGTTTCTAACGTTACTAATATGAGAGAAATGTTTAGAAATACAGCTGTTTTTAATCAAGATTTAAACACATGGGACGTATCAAATGTAACAACAATGATGGATATGTTTAATGCAGCCAACGCCTTTAATGGCGACATTAGTAGTTGGGACCTGTCTAATGTGACTACTGCGCTCTATATGTTCAGAAATACCAATGCTTTTAATCAACCCATTGGCGACTGGGACGTCACCGGTATTGTGAATATGACAGGCATGTTTTGGGATGCCATTGCGTTTAATCAGGACATTGGTAACTGGGATGTTTCGGGCGTTACCAATATGACCCAAATGTTTAGTGGTGCTAGTGCATTTAATCAAGATATTGGCAACTGGGATATTTCATCACTAACCAATATATCTCAAATGTTCAGAAATGCTAGTTTATTTAATCAAGATATCAGTGCTTGGAACGTGTCTGGAATAACCAACATGTTTAGATTTTTAAACGGTGCCTCGTCCTTTAATCAAAATCTAGGGTCATGGATTTTGAGTTCAACTGTTAATTTAGGAAACATGCTGGATAGTTCTGGTATGGACTGCGATAATTATTCGGCTACTTTGGTAGGTTGGCAAGCCAATAACCCAACCGTTAGCAATAGAAGTTTGGGTGCATTTGGCAGAACTTATGGTACAGCAGCAAACATGGCAAGAACCACACTTGTGAACGACCGTGGTTGGAGTATCAACGGTGATAGTGCGAGCGATTCAGCATGTAATACGGTGCTATCGGTTGATGAATTTACCTCGAACGAGATAAAATTTATACACCTATTTCCCAATCCAACCAATTCTGAAATCACTATTCAATTTGATAAATCCTACAGCGATATTAGTTTAAGAATTTTTACTGTAAACGGACAGCAGCTGTTGAACAGAAAATATGCACATACCGATAAAATTAGACTTGATATTGAAGCTAAGACAGGTCTATACCTAGCAGAAATAACTATTGGTTCGATAAGAAGGACCTATAAAATTGTTAAGAATTGAAATTTTTAATCATCATCATATGAAGTCATTCATTCAAATAATATTGCTGCTCACCTTAATGCAAAACTCCACTTTAATCGCTCAAATTGGGATTAATACAACAACTCCCCATCCGTCGTCTATTTTGGAAGTATACTCTGATAGCAAAGGGATGTTGGTGCCAAAAGTGCCATTGCGTGATGTTTTAGATACTACCTTAGATGGTACCAATCCAGCAGCTGAAGCGCTATTGATTTACAATACCAATCCAGCAATTTCAGGTGGTGATGGGGTTGGTTTTTATTTTTTCAACGGTGCATTTTGGGAAAAGCTTGGTGCCAATACAAATGCTGGATGGGATTTAGAAGGAAATACTGCAACAGATCCTACAACACAATTTCTTGGAACTACCGATGACAATTCTGTATCTTTTAGAACCAACAATATTGAAAAATTAAGGCTTACCACCCAAGGACAGCTTGAAGTTCTCAATACGGGCAATTCAGTATTTATAGGCGAAGGTGCTGGAGACAATGATGATTTGACTGATAACAGGAATGTGTTTATAGGGCATTTTTCAGGAGAATCTAATTCTACAGGTAATTTGAATACCAGCGTTGGTTTTGAGTCCTTACGCTCTAATAGCACAGGAGCTCTTAATACGGCCATTGGAGGTGAAGCCTTGTATACTAACACCACCGGATTATATAATGTAGCACTTGGTCATCGTGCCCTATACAGTAATACTAGCGGTGAAGCCAACGTAGCCATTGGAAATGCAGCTCTAGCATCTAACCAAACTGGTAATATAAATACTGCTGTTGGGGTTAATAGCTTAAATGCCAATACCACAGGAGGTTTTAACAACGCTTTTGGAGCTTTCGCACTTAATAATAATCTTACAGGAAACGGCAATGTAGCGATTGGGAGCGATGCATTACGTTCTAATATTATCGGCTCTGCAAACACCTCAGTAGGTTTTGCTTCTATGAGGAACAATATGGATGGACAGGCAAATACAGCAATTGGAAATTTTGTACTCTTTAATAACACCTCGGGTGGTTCAAATACCGCAGTTGGGGCTTCAAGTCTTTACTCAAACACCACAGGCGCTAACAATGCGGCTATGGGTAACTTTGCTTTACATGCAAATACTGTGGGTGAGGCCAATACTGCTAGTGGCAGCTTTTCTTTAAGAAACAATACAACTGGAGAACGAAACTCAGCGTTAGGAGCTTATGCTTTATTCTCTAATACAGTTGGTAATTACAATGTGGCTTTAGGGAATGAAGCTTTATATAGCAATGAGTCAGGATCAAATAATGCAGCTGTTGGCTTTCAAGCACTTTTTAATAATCAAACGGGCAATAATAATACGGCCATTGGATCAGGTGCACTTCGATTTAATACTACTGGCGTAAGAAATACAGCTGTTGGTTATAATACATTAAATTCTAATACTATAGGTGTTAATAACACTGCCATAGGAAATGCCGCTCTTTTAAATAATAGTGATGGAAATGCAAATACTGCAATCGGTTTTAGATCCTTAACCGCCAATACAGCTGGTGGCTCCAATACTGCAATGGGATCAGGCGCACTTTCTTTGAATACAACTGGAAATTCAAATACAGCTGTTGGCGCAGTGTCACTCGCCAATAATATCTCTGGAGAGCTCAATGCTGCATTCGGGAGTGCAACGCTTGCCAACAACTCAACTGGCTTCAGAAATTCTGCGGTTGGCAATGAAGCCTTATATTCTAATACTACGGGCGATCGAAATAGCGCTTTGGGAAACAGGGCGTTGTTTTCAAATACTACCGGACTTAGAAATTCAGCCATTGGTCATCAAGCATTGAATGCCAATGATATTGGTAGCTTTAATGCCGCCAACGGAAGTCAGTCACTTTTTAATAATACGAGTGGAGACAGCAATACAGCCTCTGGCTATCGAGCCCTTTATGACAATACTACCGGAACCTTTAATACCGCCAGCGGCAGAAATGCCCTATATCGCAATACCACGGGTATAAGAAATTCGGCCATAGGTTTTGACGCCTTGTTTTCCAATACCACAGGAAATTTTAATTCAGCCATAGGAAGCGGGGCTTTCTATACAGGAACCAATCGCGAAAATTCAACAGCCTTAGGCTATGCCACTGCTATTACTGCCAATAATCAAATTAGACTTGGTAATAATGCGATCTCTAGTATTGGGGGTTTTGCTAATTGGACCAATGTTTCCGATAAGCGTTTTAAGAAAAATATTCAAGAACAGGTACCTGGTCTAAGTTTTATAAATAAATTACGACCAGTTAGTTATGAATTAGACCTCAATGCAATAGCAGGTTTCTTAAAAACCCCCGATAGTTTAAGAATGCCTGAACAAGAAATCCTAAAAGCGCAACTAAAAGAGACTGGTTTTATAGCACAAGAAGTAGAACAAGCGGCCAAAGAACTGGGCTTTAGCTTTAGCGGAATAGATGCCCCTAAGAGTAACGACGACTATTACGGACTACGCTATGCCACCTTTGTGGTGCCTTTGGTAAAAGCCGTACAAGAACAGCAATTACTGATAGAAACCCAACAAAAACAACTCGAAGAACAGAACATCACCATAAAAAATATGCAAAATATGCTTGAAGATGTAGTGGCCGAAATAGTGATGCTTAAGCAATCGGCTGCTGTAAGCAACTAGATTATATATCTAATCTTCAATAATTCATAAAAGTTGTATCGCAAAAAAATGTATATTTAAATGTCAAATAAAACAAGCATGCCAACATATTTTAAAACACTCACTTTTTTTTTGGTTTGTTTTGCTTCGGGTTTTTCTCAAACTGAAGTGGCTATTGACAGTATGAAAAAACTATTATCTTCTGTTAAGGATCCTGTTGATAAACTTCAGCTATATAATCAGCTTTCAATGGCTTATATCGATAAAGATGTAAATCTAAGTAAACAGTATAACGATAGTCTTGAGTTGCTCAGCAAAAAAGTTAACGATAAAGATATGCGCATGCGTTCCATTTACAACCAAGCTGTGGTGGCAAGGGTTGAAGGCAAGTATTCTGAGGCTATTCCACTTCAGGAAGCTTATTTAGACTATGCCGAGAAAAGTACCGACACTATTAAACAAGTAGAATCCTTATACCAACTGGGTGTTATTTATTACCGCACCGATGCCAATGAAAAAGCCATTAACTATTTATTGAGGGCTTTAAAATTGTCAGAAGCCATTGCCTTTGATAGTCAGACTTCCAAAATAGTGAATGTGATTGGTGTTATTCACAGTGCACTTCAGCAATACGAGAAGGCCATTGTTTTTTTTGACCGCGCCATTGAAATTGACAAACGTTTACAAAATTATAGCACTTTAAGTATTGTCTTAAATGGAAAAGGGATTGCTTACCGACGGTTGGAGAATGAAGACAAAGCTTTGGAAAATTTCCAGGAATCTCTTAAATACGCTGAACTGGCCGATAATAAAATGGTTCAAGCGGCTCAGTATAGAAATATTGGGATAATTTTTAAGGATAAAGGTGAATTTTTAAAAGCTGAATCACAATTAAAAAAAGCGCTCAGCATGCGCGAAATCATAGGTCAGAAAATGACCATTGGTGGGTCTTTTCACGATTTAGGCGCGTTGTATCTTGAAATGGGACAATTAGGGGAAGCAGAAACCTACTTGAATAAAGCACACAGACTTTTTTCCGAGATGAAGGTCATGTCTCCTTTAGCAGTGGTTTATTACCAGCTATACGATTTGGAATACCAGAAGGGAGATTATGTAATGGCCATTGATCATCTCGATAACTATTACACACTAAGAGATAGTTTACAAAATAACGAACTAAGAGAAAAGGTCATCGATATTGAAACCAAATACCAAAGTGAATTGAAAGACAAAGAAATTGTCGCTCAGCAACTCATTATAGAACAGGCGGAAAACGAATTGCAGAAAAAGAAACGTCAAAACACATTGATAAGCATTGTTTCCCTTTCCTTATTAGCGGTGTTGATATCCTTGTGGTTTTTATTTAAACAACGACAAAAGCGAAAGGATCAGGAGTTATTAACCCTTAAAAGAGAAAGTCAGGTAAAAACTTTAGAATCCTTAATTGAAGGTGAAGAAAAGGAACGCCTTCGCATTGCTAGAGAGCTTCATGATGGTGTTAATGGCGACTTGAGTGCGATTAAATTCAAACTCAATTCGCTTTTAGAATTTAATAACAATACCATTCAAGAGGTGGTAAATATGATTGATCAGTCTTGTCAGCAAGTACGAGCCATTTCACACAATCTGGTGCCGCCTTCTTTACAAGAGTTTAGTCTATTGGAAGCAGTTGAACTTTTTTGTCAGAATTTAGATGCCATTCACCCACAAAAAATAGATTTTCAATTTATAGGTGACAGCTTTAAAATTCCTAAAAATGCAGAAATAAGTCTCTTTAGAATAGTGCAAGAATTAGTAAATAACAGTATCAAACACGCCGAAGCAACCGAAATTAATGTGCAAATTAGTTGTCACGAACACCTATTAAATATCACAGTAGAAGACAACGGTAAAGGCTTTGACACCAGCCGAAATGATCATCAAGGTATTGGATTAAAAAATATCCAATCGCGCGTGGAATACCTCAATGCCACCCTCGATGTACACTCAGACGAGAAGGTCACATCATTCAATATTGAAATAGATTTAAACCAATTAGATGACTACTAAAATAGCCATAACAGACGATCATCAGCTGGTACTTAAAGGCATTGCCGCTATGCTAGACAATGTCAACGAAGTAGAGATTACAGGTGCCTATTCAACTATTTCAGAAACAGAAAAAGGTATTGCTGAAAACCAACCAGATGTTTTGTTTTTGGACATCAACTTGCCAGATGGCAATGGAATTGATTTAAGTAAATTACTTTCAAAAAAATACCCAACTTTAAAAATAATTGCATTAACTAATTTTGAAGATATTAGTTTTGTAAAACGCATGCTTAAAAACGGTGCCCATGGCTATCTTTTAAAAAACACCGACAAGATTGAACTCATGAAAGCCATTAAAACAGTGTTATCGGATACTGTTTATCTTCCAGATACTTTACATAATAAACTGCTATATCAAAGCCATAAACAAGAATCTAACAAACACCTCGCCCCAAAACTTACCAAACGAGAAATGGATGTTTTACGTGGAATCTCAGAAGAACTTACCACTGAGGAAATATCCCAAAAACTATTTGTAAGCCCCAAAACAGTAGAAACGCACCGCATGAATATTATGAGTAAGCTTGGTGCCAAAAATAGTGTGGGAATTATAAAAATCGCGATTGAAAAACATTTGTTATAATTGAAGTGCGACAACTTTTTAGTTAAGAACCTATCCGCCTTGTGCTTCAAAGCTTCAAGCAGCAAAGCAACAGGCAGGCTTGCCTGCCGAAGGAGGGGATTTAGGGATGGGCCAACACATAACTTCTAAAAACAACATCAACAAATTAAAGCAAAAACCAACAAGCAATCGAAAGACTCTACACATAAATTATCAATTCTAATTCCGCCCCAGCGGAAAGCGCTGTCGGCATTATAGCAAAGAAAAGGCATTAAAAAGTTTTGAAGCTAAGGTGAAACTTTAGCCTTTTTTTGTGGTTTCTTTAGTGCCCAAAAGCACAAAATAAAATACTTTCGATGGCGAAAAACTTTGTTGTTACTTTTTTGGCCCACAAAAAAGTAAATAGAAATAAAATTACCAATTCGTGATTGAATTTCAATTAATCGCTCTGATAGCCTTGTTAAATCCAATGGCACAAACCCCAAACATGATAGAAAGAAAAAAACAAGTCTAGTGACTCCTTGTGCAAATCTTTGTGCCCCTTGCGGTAAAAAAATCTTAACAAATCTTCCAAAACAAACCACCTACAGATAACAGACAACGGACAACAGTCACAACCAAATCTTATCTCTTCTATATAGATCCTCGTACCTTAAGCCATAGCAAAGCCATGGATAAGCCCACCCTTTGCTTTTTTAGAATAATTCTATATTAAAATTGGATTGGAGCTCTTTCTCGACACAATTATACTTTGCAAGCTCCTTAAAATCAAATTAGAAGTAGGCTCGTCTATCTGTCGCCACGCGGGAAGTGACGTCACTGTTTATAGTTTGTTTTAAGAACGAAATAGCTATCCGAATGATGCATAGCTCTATTTTGATTATGTTTTATCTCAGTTTGGGAAAATCGTTGGGATCTACCTCGTGCATTATTTGGTAAACGTTTTCAAAAATATCTTCGGTAGATGGTTTGCTAAAGTAATCGCCATCACTACCGTAAGCAGGTCTGTGTGGTTTAGAGGCCAGTGTTTTTGGAGCTGAATCTAAATACTGGTAGGCGTTTTGTTTGTTAAGTATTTGGTTTAAAATATAAGCAGAAGCGCCACCTTCAACATCTTCATCTATTACTAATACTCTACTGGTTTTCTCAATACTTTTTACGATGTCGTGTTTAAGGTCGAATGGGAGTAAGGATTGTACGTCTATTACTTCGGCAGATATACCTACTTCTAATAATTCTTTAGCCGCTTGTTCTACGAGTCGGAGTGTCGATCCATAAGATACTAAGGTAATATCGGTACCTTCAACCATGGTTTCTACAACCCCAAGAGGTGTTTTAAAACTACCAATGTTATTTGGCATTTTTTCCTTTAAACGGTAGCCGTTTAAGCATTCAACGACCAAAGCTGGTTCATCACAGACCATTAGTGTATTATAAAATCCTGCTGCTTTGGTCATGTTTCGTGGCACTAATACGTGCATACCGCGCACCAAATTCAGAATACCGCCCATTTGAGAGCCAGAATGCCAAATTCCTTCAAGACGGTGACCACGTGTTCTTACAATTAACGGTGCTTTTTGTCGGCCTTTGGTACGGTAATGAACGGTGGCCAAATCATCACTCATTAATTGTAGAGCATACATCACATAATCCAAATACTGAATTTCAGCTATGGGTCGCAGTCCGCGCATGGCAAGTCCGATACCTTGACCCAAAATGGTGGCTTCTCTTATTCCGGTATCTGCGACGCGCATTTCTCCATATTTTTCTTGAAGCCCAACCAACCCTTGATTAACATCTCCGATAAAACCTGTGTCTTCCCCAAAAATTATGCTGTTTGGATAATTGTTAAATATAGCATCAAAATTATCTCTTAATACCATACGACCATCAACCTCTTCGGCATCGCTGTCGTAAGTTGGCAATACTTCATTCTGATGAATGGCAGCCTTCTGAGAGTGGCTGTATAGATGCGAACTGTAATAGGGTTGAACTGTATTTATATAGTTTTTAATCCAACTCGACAATTGTTCTTTCTCAGTAGAAGATTCACCAATCACATAGCGCAGTGCTTTGCGCGTGGCGTATAATATGTCTTTTCTTAATGGCTCCGCTATGGATGATAAGTCATTCGCCAATTTGTCAATAAAAACTTTGTTAGGACTTTTTGCAGCAATGGCTTTTAATAAGTACAAAGCCTTTTCCCGTTCTTTTAATAAGGGATTTATAAAGGCATTCCAGGCTGCTTTTTTGGCGTCGCGCACCTCTTTTTTTATGGTTTTTTCCAGCGCATCTAATTCTTCATTGGTAGCGATATTATTGTTAATCATCCAATGGCGCATTTGTGCGTTGCAGTCGAATTCTGTTTCCCATTCCAAACGCTCTTTATTTTTATAGCGTTCGTGCGAACCAGAGGTAGAATGCCCTTGTGGTTGGGTGAGTTCTTGCACATGAATTAGTACAGGCACATGTTCTTTACGTGCTAATTTTGCGGCGCGTTGGTAAGTATCGATTAATTCTGGATAATTCCAACCTTTAACGCGCATGATTTCGAATCCCTTATGTTCTTCGTCACGTTGAAAACCTTTCAATATTTCAGAAATATTTTCTTTGGTAGTTTGGTGTTTGGCGTGCACCGAGATACCGTATTCATCATCCCAAACGCTGGTGACCATAGGTACTTGCAACACGCCGGCGGCATTGATGGTTTCAAAAAAAAGACCTTCACTGGTACTGGCGTTGCCAATGGTGCCCCAAGCTACTTCGTTACCGTTCACAGAAAACTTATCGGAATTGATGTTTTTCAGATTGCGGTATAGTTTTGAAGCTTGTGCTAAACCAAGTAGACGTGGCATTTGACCGGCGGTTGGAGAAATATCGGCACTAGAATTTTTTTGTTTGGTAAGGTCTTTCCATTCGCCGTTTTCGTCAAGGCTATGGGTAGCAAAATGTCCGCCCATTTGACGGCCAGCCGACATAGGTTCTTCCTTTAAGTCGGTATTGGCATATAACCCAGCAAAAAATTGCTCCATTGTAAGTGCGCCAATTGCCATCATAAAGGTTTGGTCGCGGTAATAGCCCGATCTAAAATCACCATCCTCAAAAGCCTTTGCCCAAGCAATTTGAGGCACTTCTTTTCCGTCACCAAAAATACCAAACTTTGCCTTACCGGTAAGTACTTCGCGTCGTCCTAAAAGACTACATTCACGGCTGCTGACCACAATTTTATAATCGCTTAAAACTTCGGATTTAAAGTCTTCAAAAGTAATTTCGGATTTGGTATTGGTTTCTTCTTTCATGCCCTAAGTGCTTTTTGCAAAATTAGTCAAATAATTAATGTATAACAACTCTTAAATAGCTTACAATATTAAATAATTACCAATTTATAGCGCTTAAATTTATGAAATCCTTAAAATATACTCATAAATCGAATTTACACTAAACATTTGTTAATACCATTTGCGTCTGAAAAGACCTAATAAAACTTGCGGATCTACGGTAAACATAAATCGGATTCGTTGGTCGTAGTCTTGTTGGCCTAATTCCCATCCTAAACTTGAATAAACTGGGAAAAATATTTCGAAATAATCCTCAACCAGTACCAATCTTATTCCAGAGTCGTATACAAACTTGGTAGAATCGAATTTGTTTTTAACCAAACCTACATCGCCATAAGCTTGAATATAGCGCCAAATGGAGGCGCTAAAGTTGGCAGTGGTCATCCATTGGTTGGCAAAAGGTGTGGCTAGTTTCGATTTAAAACCACCTTCAGCAATTATAAGCTGTTGGCTAAAAAGGCCAGAATCCTCCGAGCGTCCTAAATAAGGGAAATCGAATAAATAATCCGTTGGCCTATCTAAAGCAAAACTAAAAAAATTAGAGTCGCCTGCCGTGTTGTTATGAAGAAATGCCCCGGCAAAAAATCTAAAACTAAATTGTTGGTTGTTTTCGAACAGTTTACGGTATTCATAATTAACTGCAATTTTACTAAACTTATCTGCAATTTGAAAATCTCCGTACAACCTGTTATAATTGATCACGCCAGGGTTAATGAGGACATATCTTAGGTTTAAAACGCTGTAATCTGGTTCGTCTAATTCAACAATGGCATCGGGGCCTAATCTGCGTCGTATGTTAACGTAGCGCAGACTTACCTGTTGGGTCATGTCATTTCTAAAGTCGCTGTCTTTCCTAAATGTAAATGCCAACTGAGGTGTAAATGTAGTAAAGAAAGCATCTTGTGCAAACGAGCGATAATTAGCACTCATGCCATAAGTGATATCGAATAAATCCTGATTTTCTAAATTATGCGTATAAAATACCGACGCCGACCCAGTAAGGGTATTAGAGTTGGTGGCATACTGTGGCGAAAATCTGTAATTGAGTCGGCGTCGCAACAAGGTTTTGTTATAAAGCTTAGCGCCTAAAGTAAGTCCGTCGTAGATATTACCAAACTCAATTAATGGCATCATAAATATCTGATTGTATTTGGGGTCTTCTAAGTCCTTAAATAGTCGGACTTGAAAGGGTTTTCGGGATGCGAAAAAGCTGTTTATTTTATGGTAATTATCCCGGCGGTTGAATTCTGGCAATACATCATCCTCATTCAGAATAAGATTGTCTATACTATCTCGAGCAATGCTGATTGTTTTACTGCCTTTAATATTTTCAACCCAAATACTTTGTTTTACGGAATCTTTCTGAAATGCCCAAAGTCTTGCTGGCACCGCGTGATCGCGTTTATTTTTAATGGTGATAATAATGGAATCTTCGGTGGTAACTACGTCTTCAAATTTAAAGTCTATCTTTTTGCGGGTTTGAACATAATCGTTAAAAAACCAATCAATATCTCTAGTAGTTTTGCGTTTGATTGCGTTTTCAAATTCTTTGGTAGTAGTAAACTCAAGTTTGTTACTTTCTAAAAATTCACCGACGGTTGTTTCAAAAATATCAGCGTTGATAAATTCATCTAAATATTTCAATCCCACACCAGCCTTGTATTTATTGGCGATATTGGCATTGAACTTAATCAATTGATCTTTTGGCATGCTCAAGGGTTGGTCGTTGTTTTTACGAGCCATTTCCATAAAAAACAAATAGTACTGGAAATTGAAATCTACTTTTGCGACATTAAAAGAACGCACACCCCAAATATTTGAAAGTGAACCCATTAGTTTAGTTTCGGGATAGTTGATCTCTACATATTTCATCATGTAGTAAATTTGTAAACCTTCAGATAACCAATAATCATTGCGTGGATGCATTAGCAAGATATTGTCGATATACTTTTTAAGAGCGGTTTTTAGGAGTTTAAGTTCGTACTGAAAATTATCGGGAAATACTTTGATAAAATCTGGTAATTGGTTCAGTCCGTATAAGGGATCGCGTGCATAGGCCAGATTAGAAACTACTAATTTTTGATGTGGATAGGTACCTAAATTATCCGTTAAAAATCGCACTATTTTATCCGTATAGATAGCTTTGTCTTCAGGTTTTAATCCTTTTTCGGTAATATTTGAAATGATGGTGAATTGATCTGTTTGCACGAATTTATAATTGGGATAAGTGCCAATTACCATAAAAGTATCAGTTCTATCTTTACCAAATAAGCTAGTGGTTTGTTTAAGTCCGTCAGGCAAGAAGTTAACAACATCCAATTCTGAAACTATGGTGTAATTACGCGGATGTTGCATATCAATGTAAATATCAGCTTTTGGAATGAGTAAATCGTCCAAATTTTTATTGCTGTAATAATGCCATTCGCCATTGTAAAGTGCTGGTACAATATACCAGTATTTAAGGTTGAAGGTATTGTTTTTATCGATGCCATAATCAGTAAAGGTTGCATCAGGCACCACGCTTACATAATTTAAATTGATATTATAGGAAGCTCTAGGGTATAAAGGTTTGTTCAAATGGACTTCAATTACATCGGGATGATCTTTAAGGTAATTAAAATTAAGACTATCTCTTTCTTGGTTTATAATGGAAGTTACTACTGTAAAGCCACGTTGTTCGCTTTTTGCCAAATGAAATTTGGTGCTGAACTCCATCTCAAAACGCTTGGCTAAGGGTGTTTTTTTGGTTGAATAGGCGTTATTCCAGTCGTTTAAATAAATGGTTTTAAGGGTGTCGTTTGAAGTGTTTTGATAGATGATCTGTTGTTCAATAGTGAGCGATTTAGAAGGCACGTCCAGTTTGGCCTCAATAGTTATTACATTTTGAGATGTTAAAAACTGGGCAAATGCCATTAGGGATGCAACTATGATGTGGTTCTGTTTCAATTGGAGAGGATGAATTTAATAACCTTGTTAGATGATGAAGGCACAACCAAAGTGTACACACCCGATGTTAAAAAGTTTAGATTCGCCGTTGTGTTTCCTGAAGCATCAGCTGAAAATATATGCACCACTTGCCCTAATTGATTGATGATTTTAAATTCTTGAATAGCTGTGTTTTTATGTTGAATCTGTATTGTACCATTTAAAATTAATGTTTTATTTAAACTGAAAGCCGTTTTTTGATCTATTTCAGAAATGCTTAAAAGCTGCGGCGTTTCTAGTGTTAAGGTAACGGGCAAATGGTCGCTAAAATTGTGTAACGACTGCCGAATGGCCAATGAAAATTCGGGACCGCTGCAATCTCCTGAATTGATAGCACGATTATAGCAATCTGGGTTATTGTTATTTCCAAAAACTTGATAGGAGTCTTCTACGTAATATAGATCGGCATTATTCAGCATATTTTCGGAAGTTAAAATAAAATCAAAGCGGTCGTCAAAACCACCTGCAGCGCCTCCCAAGTTCGACATGGTTCGCGTTGATTGGGTAAAAACATCTAAAAAATCGAGGTTGTTACTCCAAACGCCAACGCGGTTGGGAGGGTCGGCAAAAGTGATGTGGTTCGTCACATCTAACAATTCTTGAAAGGCTGATTCAAAGGCAGAATAAAGGTTTAAATCGCCGCCTAAAATAATGTGGCTATCTTCAGGCAGGGTATCTAAATAGGCAACTAAATCTTGTACCATTTGAAAACGTATATTCTCGTTAGAAGGACCAGTGGCGGCTTTTAAGTGGCAAACTATAACATCTAAAATTATTGGATCGAATTCCTGATTTACCGTGTTCAGCTTCAACTTATAGTGGTTAAAATCACGCACTAAGGTTGTTATTTCAGTTTGGTTTTCTAGTATAAACTTAGTGCTGTCGTAATACAGCATATTTTGAAGCTCATTATTGTCGCCTGTTAAATCATCGGAGCTATTGGTTACAAAATTCGCCATGGCATATTCAGGACGAATGGCGTTTTGAGTTATGGTAAGAAGGTTATCGGCGCCTGTTTCATTATTAAGTTCGCAAACTAAAAATAAGTCTGGTTGGTAGTCACTTAAAATCGCTTCTAAATCAGAATCTCTTTCAGGAAATATGGTTTCTGTTGGATAGTTTAATAAATTGTAAAACATCACTTTAACACTACTTTGGGCATGTAAGCACAACGATAGGCCTAGCGTCAATATAAATACACTACAACGAAATTTAATCATAGTAAACCTTGGTATGTTTTAGAAATTAGGGCTCAACCTATAGTTTTCGTCAAATTTATTTAGTATATCAACCACTTCATCAGCAGAATCAACAATCTGCACTAAGTCTATATCTTTTGGACTGATATTGCCTGCTTCGGTCATGGTGGTTTTTACCCATTCCCATAATCCACCCCAAAATTCACTTCCCACTAATATAATAGGAAAAAGGTCTATTTTATGCGTTTGAATCAGCGTAATGGCTTCAAACAATTCGTCTAAAGTTCCGAATCCGCCAGGCATTACCACAAAACCTTGCGAATATTTAACAAACATCACCTTGCGCACGAAGAAGTAATCAAAGTCTAAACTTTTATCGGAATCAATATACGGATTGTCGTGTTGCTCGAAAGGCAAATCGATATTTAAACCCACAGAAGTGCCGCCGCCCAAATGCGCACCTTTGTTACCTGCTTCCATAATACCAGGGCCACCACCGGTTATGACGCCGTAGCCGTGTTCTACTATTTTTTGGGCAACGTCAACCGCTAATTGGTAATATTTATGATCTGGCTTTGTTCTAGCCGACCCAAAAATGGATACACAAGGTCCTATTTTACTCATGCGTTCAAATCCTGTGACGAATTCTCCCATGATTTTGAAAATGGCCCATGAGTCGTTTGTTTTTATTTCGTTCCAGCCTTTGTGTTTAAATTCTGCTCTCATATGTTGGTGTTCTATTTTTGGTATTTAAAGTTCAAGGTTCAAGGTTTTCTCTTTTCTCTGTTCTTTTTCCAAATGAGTGTTAAAAATACTTATTTCAAACCATTCTTCCAGTCATCAGTCTATTAATTACTTACCACGACATCCAATTCTTTTCTTAAAAACTTGGCGGTGTGGCTTTTCTTATCTTGAATTAGTTTTTCTGGCGTGCCTACAGCTACGACTTGTCCGCCGCCTTTGCCACCTTCGTAACCAATATCAATAATATAATCAACCATTTTTATGACGTCTAAGTTGTGTTCGATAATCAATACGGTATTGCCTTTGTTCACTAGTTTTTGTAGTACTTTCATCAAAACATTAATGTCTTCAAAATGCAAACCGGTTGTTGGTTCGTCTAAAATATAAAAAGTGTTACCAGTATCGCGTTTGCTTAATTCGGTAGCCAGTTTGATACGCTGGGCTTCACCACCCGACAAGGTTGTACTTTGTTGCCCTAAGGTGATATAGCCCAAGCCAACATCTTTAATCGTTTTGAGTTTTCGGTGTATTTTAGGGATGTGTTCAAAGAAGTCAACGGCCTCGTCGATGGTCATATTTAAAACATCACTGATGGATTTGCCTTTGTATCTTATTTCTAATGTTTCTCTGTTAAATCGTTTGCCTTGGCAGGTTTCGCACTCAACATAAACATCGGGTAGGAAATTCATTTCTATGACGCGTAAACCACCACCTTGGCAGGTTTCGCAGCGTCCGCCTGCTACATTAAAACTAAATCTGCCCGCTTTGTAGCCGCGTATCATCGCCTCTGGAATCATAGCAAACAAACTTCGTATTTCGCCAAACGTACCAGTATAAGTAGCTGGATTACTCCTTGGTGTGCGACCAATTGGCGATTGGTTGATGTCGATAACCTTATCGATATGCTCTAAACCTTTGATACTTTTATAAGGCATGGGTTTTTTAACCCCATTGAAAAAATGTGCGTTTAAAATAGGGTAGAGGGTTTCATTTATTAAAGTAGATTTACCACTACCAGAAACACCCGTAACCCCAATCATGGTTCCTAGAGGTAAGGCCACGTCTACGTTTTTAAGATTGTTTCCAGTACAGCCTTTTAGGCTTAAGGTTTTTCCGTTGCCTTTACGTCTTGTTTCTGGAATATTGATACTGAGTTTTCCATTGAGATACTGGGCTGTAAGGGTGTTGCTGTTGAGTAATTCCTTAGGTGTGCCAATACTTATAATCTCACCACCATGGCGGCCTGCATGGGGTCCGATGTCAATCACATAATCGGCACGTTCAATCATGTCTTTATCGTGTTCTACCACAATTACTGAATTGCCAACATCCCGTAAGGCCATGAGCGAATTAATGAGCCTGTCGTTATCGCGCTGGTGCAAGCCAATACTTGGCTCGTCTAAAATATACAAAACACCAACCAATTGCGACCCGATTTGGGTAGCCAACCTGATGCGTTGTGCTTCACCACCCGATAGTGATTTTGAGCTTCGGTTTAAGCTTAAATAATTAAGTCCGACATCTAACAGAAACTGCAAACGACTTTTTATTTCTTTTATAATTTCTTCTGCTATTTTTAGCTGTTTGCTACTGAGTTGCTTGGGCAATTTATCTATCCATACCGCTAGATCGCTGATATCCATATTTGCCAATTCGGCAATATTTTTACTGTTGACTTTAAAATAAAGCGACTCCTTTTTTAATCGCGATCCTTCACACTCTGGACAGGTAATTTTATCCATATATTCCTTTGCCCAACGCTGAAGTGATTTAGAATCGTTGTTGTGATATTGGTTATCAATAAAATTAGCAACGCCTTCAAAGTCTATTTTATAGTCGCGCGTCACACCTAGCGTTTTGCTTTCTACCGAAAATTTATCTTTACCACCAAACAGAATCATTTGCTTGGCTTCTTCAGGAATATCTTTATAAGCATCGGACAGCGAAAAGTTATAACGTTGCGCGATGAGTTCGAATTGTTTAAAAACCCAACTGCTTTTTTGCGGTCCGTGCGGTGCCAAAGCGCCATTTTTAATGGATAATTTGGGATCTGGGATTATTTTATCTGTATTTACCACATACAAATCGCCAATCCCATTACAGCGGTCGCAAGCGCCTTTTGGCGAGTTAAATGAAAAGTTGTTCGGCTCGGGATTTGGATAGGAAATTCCTGAGGATGGACACATTAAATTCCGACTGAAATAGCGCAATTCTCCCGTTTCTTGTTCGATCACCATCAGCACATCTTCACCGTGATACATGGCGGTGTGGATGGAATCGTTTAAACGTTTGATGGTGTCTTCGCTTTTATCTATTTGTAAGCGGTCGATTACGATTTCAATATCGTGTGTTTTGTAACGGTCTAGACGCATTCCTTTTTCGATATCTTTAATATCTCCATCGGTGCGCACTTTTACGAAACCTTGCTTGGCGATTTGCTCAAATAACTCACGGTAATGTCCTTTTCTTGAGCGAATAACTGGCGCCAAAATGCTTACACGCTTACCATCAAAAGCTTCTAATATCAGCTCGTTTATTTGTTCATCGGTGTAACTCACCATCATCTCTCCAGTATTGTAACTGTAAGCATCGCTGGCTCTTGCGTAAAGTAATCGTAAAAAATCGTAAATTTCAGTAATAGTTCCAACCGTTGAGCGTGGCGATTTACTGGTGGTTTTTTGTTCAATGGCAATAACAGGTGAAAGACCGTCAATTTTATCAACATCTGGACGTTCTAATCCGCCTAAAAACTGACGGGCATACGCTGAAAAGGTTTCAATATAGCGGCGCTGGCCTTCGGCATAAATGGTATCGAAAGCCAAGGACGATTTGCCACTGCCCGAAAGGCCTGTAATCACCACAAGTTTATCTCGGGGTATGGTAACATCAATATTTTTGAGGTTATGAACGCGTGCGCCTTTAACCTCAATTGCATCATCAAATTTATTCATAGCATTTTTTAAATACCTAATGAAGGTAAACAAAGTTACAAAGGTAAAGATTTAGTCGCTAAAACAGAAAGAAGTTAGATGCTAATACATATTGTTTTATTTGGTTGAATTTAAATATTATACTATGATTTTAAAGGTATGAATACCATGGCTTTACATGATTTAAAAATATTTTCTACAAAGTAATAAACAGCATGATATTTGATTACATTTGATGTGTGCATTTGTTTTAGATTATGAAATTAAAGCTGCTATTTTCAGCCTGTTATTTAGTCCTGTTTTTTGGCAGTGCATTTGGCTTTAATGTTGACGCTAAGGTTGTAAATTCTGAAGAATTTATAGCGGCATCTAGTCCGCAAAAGCACGCAGATATTTCGATTGGTGGTATACGCTTATTGGGTCTTACACCAGAGTCGGAAATTTCTATGGCGGGATACCAATCTCGTTTTCAAGCTGAAGAAAACAGTTTCGTAAAATTTTACCTTTCCATCGATTTTAGTGAAACCTTAGTTTTGGTTCGGCTTAACCATTACACGGTTTTTTATAATAATTGTTTGATTGCATCCCGAAAATCAGACCTAATCTTTCCTTTTCATTATTTCTGGTAGTAATAAAATTCTCATAAATTTTATTCATCCGTGGTTTTGCTAGCATTACCACCTTTATTTATCATTAATAATTAATTATCATTTAAAATGAATTTAGGAATTACCGTTACTGGGGCAATTTTAGTTGCTGTTTGCGCTTCACCCATCGTTTACTTTGTGGCTAGCCAAAAAAATCATAACAAAAACTTAGTGCAGTCATTAAAAAAATTGGCCGCTCAATATGACCACACGATCAATCAATATGATATTTGCGCGCATATGATTATTGGTTTAGACATCACTTCAAGCATGCTATATCTAATAAAGCAAAAAGGAGATGAAATAGAGCAACATGCCATATCCTTAAAAGAAATCTCAGCCGCTACCTTAGAAACACATTATGCTAAAAACAACAATTTGAAGGTTATTGAACGATTAGGTATACGTTTTTTGCCTAAAAATGGTCATGTATCGGATGTGTTCTGGGAATTTTATAATACAGACGATACCTTTCAATTAAATGGCGAACTTCAGCTGACCCAAACTTGGATTGAGCGCATCAATAAAGTGCTTTAGTTTATTATTTTCATCATTAATAGAGGCATCTATGTTTTATAGATGCCTTTTTTTGTTGGAATTATTTGTTGATATTGCCGATTTAAATTCGATTTCTTTTGGATAGAATTTAATTCATATTTACTATTATTGTGTGATAAATTTTATATAATTAAAATAGTATTGAATGAAACTTTTAGGAATAGGCTCAAGAATTGACCACCCCGAATTTGGAAAAGGCGTGGTAACCAACGTAACCTCTAAACATTATTGGGTAACATTTATTGACAGTGGATTAGAAACCATTGATTTAGATTCAGAATTTGAAGTGATTGAAGCCACTGAAGATGAAGTAGACACTATCAGCTTTTTTGAAGTACAAAGCAGTTTGGTTGAAATATTGAAAAAGTGGAGTGATGTTTCTGAAGTGGTACCTATTGCCGATAAATGGAAAGGTGGTAATTTAATTTTAGAACCAGGCGACACCTCATTGCAAGGTAAGGAAATACCTATTGATACTTTCTTTCATAAAATCACCATGGTGCGTGACCGCTTGCGCGTGATGGAACAAAAAATTAATAGCAGCAATCTAGACGAACAAGAAAAAATTGATCTGCAGCAGTACATTACCAGATCTTACGGTAGTCTAACCAGTTTTAATGTATTGTTTAAACTAAAAACACATCAGTTTGTGGGGCAAAAAGGAGGTTGATATTAGAAGTGCGATTTACGATATTAGAAGTACAATATACGATGTACAATTATTGCCTTAAACCATGAACCACGAACCACAAACCACAAACCACAAACCATAAACTTTAAACCATGAACAAAAATTTACACCACATCGGATTACTTATTTTAAGACTTGGCTTTGGTGCCCTTATGCTCACCCATGGCTTACCAAAAATTGCAAGATTAAGTGCTACACCTATAGTGTTTCCTGACCCTTTGGGCGTTGGAAGCGGCTTGAGTCTGGTACTCGCTTTAATTGGGGAAGTGCTAGCGCCCGTGTTTATTATCATTGGGTTAAAAACCAAATTGGCTACCATTCCAGCTTTAGTGACCATGTTTGTGGCTGCTTTTGTGGTGCATTTAAACGATCCATTTGCCAAAAAAGAAATGGCATTGTTGTATTTGTTCGCTTTCTTGGTAATTTTATTATCGGGTGCTGGAAAGTATTCGGTGGATTCTTATTTGACTAATAAGAAAAGCTAAAAACACTTTTGCTAAGTCAATTTATCAACCTTTGTTTTAGTAGATATAGCTTATTTCGTTTCACTGATGAATTTTTAAAGGATGTGACTTGATTTTTTATTAAATTTAACTCATTATTAATCCTTTATCTGGTGTTATGAGGCATTTATTTTTTTTATGTGCACTGTTGTCGTTTCTCAATTTAAGAGGACAAACACAGTTAGACGATGTTCAATTGTCTGAAGATTACCAGATTTTGGTAAATATTATTTGTGAGGTATCGCCGACGTTAAGCGAGACTGAAAAAAACACACTGAGAAACTATCTTGAAAATCGCGGCAAGGAATTAAATGGACAAAACTTAACGGCTGTTGAGTTTTTTAGGTTTTTGATGGGTTCGAAACCAAGTGGTGCTACCGACGGTCACGGCAACATCAACCTTCCAAGTACTATTGTAGAATCTGTTTTGGGAGACAACAAGGTGTTATTTCCTATGCCTTTTATCATTGAGAATAATCAGTTCTTGGTGAATGCCGAAAATGCGGCTATTCCTTATGGTTCTGTTATTTCTGAAATTAACGGAAAGTCAGTAGACAGTATATTAGTCAGTGTGTTAAGAGCGGCTACTACATTTGAAATACGCAATCTTGAGCGCTCGTTCGATATACTATTTTTACTGAAATACGGTGCCGTCAACGCATTTCAGATTGCATATTCTTTACCTAAGGATTCTGAAATTCACTATTTGCAACTTGACGCTATAAATGTTGAATCAAGAGAACAGATTTATAAAAATACAGTGATGCCGTTGCACAGAGAGCAACTTGCGAATACTATCAATACCCAGTTTTTTGAAGCAGAAAACACTTTTTATATTCAGTTAAATTCATTTACATGGAGAGATGAAAAGGTGAAGAATGAATACGACACCTTTAAGAAAAAATTTGAAGACATTTTTAAAACCATTCAAAAACAAAACGTTGCTAACCTAATTATCGATTTGCGCTACAATAGCGGTGGCAACATGATTGTCCCGTCGTTGCTCTATTCCTTTATAGCTGAATATAATTTTAACGAACATATTGAATTGATTGTGCCTGATTTCGATTTTCCAGAAAGTCAGCATTTAGTTGGAGTTGAAAACAGATCTTTGACGGCTGAAGCGCTAGATGCCTACCTGAAAAATTTCAAAAAAGGTTTTACTAAGAACAAGGATTATTACAACGTAAAAGTGGTAAATCAAAAAACCAATAAAGCTAATAAAAGGGCTTATAAAGGCAAGGTTTATTTATTAGTGAGTGGGCGAACTTTTTCGGCTGCGGCTTACTTTGCTGCGCTTTTCAAAAGTCAAAACAGAGGCAAAATTATTGGCGAACCTATTGGTGGAACATTCCGAAATATTACTGCTGGAATGCAATTGGTTTACGAACTTCCAAACTCCGAATTATTGGTGAATATGCCCATTGGATTGTATAAATTTTCAGAAGATTTAGACAAATCCATGCCTGATGCCAATATAAGCTCGGATGTGATTTTACACGCCGACCTATTTTATGAGCATTATTTAAATAAAAAAGATGCTTATTTAATTGAAACTTTAAAACTCATTTCGAAAGCTAATAAAGATTAAAAACTTTCAGATTATGGATGAATGGGCTAATCAAAATAAACACAAAACTGGTTTTTATCGTTTTTATAAATCTCAATTTGCGTAAATTATAAAATAAGAATC
The DNA here is from genome assembly GCF_036825875.1 of Paucihalobacter sp. NCBI lineage: Bacteria > Pseudomonadati > Bacteroidota > Flavobacteriia > Flavobacteriales > Flavobacteriaceae > Paucihalobacter > Paucihalobacter sp. The sequence goes on from NZ_DAISXK010000001.1 coordinate 134,562, forward strand.
ACATCGATTTAAGTTTTAAAATTAAAAAACAATATGTCTAATGTCGATTTAATAATAGAAGAAAGAGCAGCCAATATCGGCAACTTTATGGTTGGAAGATTGTTGCCCTTTCGACAAAAACGAGCGGTTGGTCCGTTTGTTTTTATAGCCCATATGGGTCCTGCTAAAATGAGCGAGCGTGATAATTTAGATGTATTACCACATCCGCATATTGGACTTTCAACGCTTACCTTTTTATTTGAAGGTGCCATTATGCACCGCGATAGCATGGGCAATGAGGTTGAAATTAAACCGGGCGCTGTCAACTGGATGACCGCAGGCAAAGGTGTTGTGCATTCCGAAAGAACGCCTGACTATTTAAGAGATTCCACTAAAAGCTTGCACGGTCTTCAAATTTGGGTAGCCTTACCTAAACATTTGGAAGAAACTAATCCGAGTTTTTACCATGTTGAGGCCAAAGATATTCCACATTGGGAACGCAATGGTGTCAGGTTTAAACTCATTGCAGGTAAAGCATTTGGGAAAACATCGCCTGTTCCTATACATAGTAGTTTGTATTTCATTGAAATAAAAAGTAAAACCACCCAAACCATTAACATAGGTGATGACCTGTTTGGTGAAAGTGCGCTTTATATTTTAGAAGGCGAAATCCGAAGCGATGGCAATACCTATCAACCAAAGCAGATTTTAATCGCGAAAGATGCCAAGCTATGCGAATTTGAAATTACTGCCAACACCACAGTGTATATCTTTGGCGGTGAAGTTTTTCCTGAAGAACGCTTTATCAATTGGAATTTTGTGTCGTCTAGTAAAGAACGCTTACAGCAAGCAAAAGAAGATTGGATTGCGCATCGCTTTCCGAAAGTCCCTGGTGAATCGGAGTTTGTGCCATATCCTGTGTACAAATAAGTTGGTTTTACACGAATAATTTATATATTGTTTAAAGACGAATATTAAGGTGTATGTTGAGACTTCTAAACGTTTTAAAACTAACGCGCCTATAAAATGTTTATAATTTCATGAATTTGAGATTGCTACTAATTGTTCTTCTGAATGTTTTTATATCAGAAATTGACGCTCAAAATGATTCGTTAGTTTTGAATAATGGCAACTTAATTGAAGGTGAACTGAAAGGCATGCGGCAAGATGTGACCACCTTTAAAACAGATTATAGCGATTCGGATTTTAAAATAAAATGGAGCGAAATTAAAACGCTTAGCACCAAAACAGAGTTTTTGGTAACTTTGAAAAATGGTAGTCGTTACAATGGGTCTTTGAAAAGTAATTCTGACGGTGACATTGCTATTTCAACCGTTTCAGGAGAAGTTTTGGCCATTACCAATCTCAATTCCATTGTACTTTTGGTAGTCGTAAAGTCTGATTTTTGGAGCAAATTGGACGCAAGTGTTTCGGTTGGCTACAACTTTATAAAATCAGATAACCAGTCGCAGTTAAGTTTGAGGAGTGCTTTGTCCTATAATGCAAAGCGCTGGTCATTAAGTTCTAATTACAATCAAATAAGAACGACCCGGGACGAAGTATTCTCAGTACGCAGAATGGACGCTGGCCTCGTTTATAAGTATTATATGAAAAAGAATTGGTTCACCCTTTCAGAAGTGTCATTTTTAAGTAATACAGAGCAAAATATTGATTTAAGAACGCTGGCAAAACTGGGTATGGGAAAGTATATTTTGAGGAGCAATAAAATGTACTGGGCGGTTCAGAGTGGTGTTTCGTACAATAACGAAAGTTTTATGGTAAGTGGTAGTGACGGTAATAATAACAGTGGTGAAGGTTTTCTAGGAACTGAGTTAAATATTTATAATATTGGCGATTTAACGCTGCTAACGCGTGTGGTAGCGTATCCGAGTTTTACAGAAAAAGGAAGGTTTCGTGTAGATTCGCGATTTGACTTAAAATATGATTTGCCTCTAAATTTTTATATCAATTTTGGGATTACCTTAAACCACGACAACCAGCCAGTTCAAACTACCAACAAAACGGATTATGTTTTGCAATCAACAATTGGTTGGGATTTATAACGTATCAAGTACAGAAAATAACATTTAGTTTTTTTAACCTAATTTAAATTTTAATATAATAAACAATACAATATGAACACAACGATCAATTTTAAAGAAACACAACGGTTTACCCAATGGTGGTTATGGGTTATACTCATTGCTTTCGACCTATTTGCAGTGTACCTGATTTACAGTCATTTTGTAATTGACAAACCCATTGGTGACCATCCTTTACCAAGTTGGGGCGTGTTGTTGTATGTTGTTTTTACATTTGCGCTTTTTGCATTGTTTGTCACCATGCGTTTAGAAACCACTATCAACAGAAGCGGTATTTATATCAATTTTTTTCCGTTAATCAGTAAGCATATTCCATGGGAATCGATAGCATCGGCCGAAATGGTGGATTACGGCTTTGTGGGTGGCTGGGGAATAAGACTTGGTACTAAGTATGGTACAGTTTATAACGTAAAAGGCAATTTAGGACTCGCATTGCGATTGAAAACCGGCAAAAAACTTTGTGTAGGAACTCAAAAGGCCGAAGAGCTAAAAAGGGTGCTTGACAAAGCTATTATAAATAAATAAAGCGAACTTAGCATAAGGTTCGCTTTATTGTATCTATATTAATCTTCTACTAAACTACAAAGGAATATTCCCATGTTTGCGAATGGGATGATTGACCTGCTTGTCCTGCAGCATGGTAAATGCTTTAATCAGTTTGCGACGTGTTTGGTCTGGCAGAATAACTTCATCTATAAAGCCACGTTGCGCTGCACTGTAAGGATTCGCAAACAAATCGGCATATTCAGTTTCTTTAGCTTTTAAAGTAGCTTCTTGATCATCGGAGGCTTGAATTTCCTTTTTAAAGATAATTTCTGCTGCACCTTTGGCACCCATTACGGCAATTTCGGCGGTGGGCCATGCAAAATTCATATCGGCACCAATGTGTTTAGAATTCATTACATCGTAGGCACCACCATAAGCTTTGCGGGTAATCACCGTAACACGTGGCACCGTAGCCTCGCTAAAGGCATAGAGTAATTTTGCACCGTTGGTGATAATTGCATTCCATTCTTGGTCAGTCCCAGGTAAAAATCCTGGTACATCTTCCAAAACCAACAACGGTGTATTAAAGGCATCGCAAAAACGCACAAATCGCGCTGCTTTTTTTGAACTATTCACATCTAATACACCGGCTAAAAACATCGGTTGATTGGCTACGATACCAATACTTTGTCCGCCCAATCTAGCAAATCCGACAATAATATTTTCAGCGTAATCTTTATGAATTTCATAAAAAGAATCTGCATCAATAATTCCATCAATTACCTGATGCATATCGTATGGTTTATTTGGATTATCTGGAACTAATCCATTGAGCTGTGTTCTTAATTCGTCCTCAAGATCGTAAGAATACTTAGGAGCGGTTTCTTTATTACTTTGAGGTAGGTAAGAAATCAATTTCTTAATACTTTCAAGGCAAGCCACATCGTTAACTGAGGTAACATGCGCCACACCCGATTTAGAGGCGTGTACCAAAGCACCACCGAGTTCTTCGCTACTTACACTTTCGTTAGTGACGGTTTTTACCACGCTAGGACCCGTTACAAACATATAACTCGTGTTTTCCACCATCAGGGTGAAATCCGTCATAGCTGGCGAATACACTGCGCCACCGGCACATGGACCCATAATAGCTGAAATTTGAGGTATCACACCTGAAGCCTGTACATTTCGGTAGAAAATATCGGCATAACCACCTAAGGAGCGCACACCTTCTTGAATACGTGCACCTCCCGAATCATTTAATCCAATAAATGGTGCACCTACATTAACCGTCAAGTCCATGATTTTGCAAATCTTTTCAGCATGGGTTTCTGAAAGCGAACCACCAAATACGGTAAAATCTTGAGCAAATACATATACTAAGCGTCCATCAATAGTGCCATAACCCGTCACCACACCATCGCCGTAATACATTTGGTTTTCCATTCCAAAATCTTTGGTACGATGGGTAACCAAGGCACCGATTTCTTCAAAGGAACCTTCGTCTAATAAATAATCAATACGCTCGCGGGCGGTTAGTTTTTTATTTTGATGTTGGCGTTCAATTCTGTCTTGGCCACCACCAAGATAGGCCTGATTTAATTTATTGTTTAATTCTTCTATTTTAGGATTCATAAGTTTCAATTTTAAACATTGGGAATACGCAACACTTGTTGGTCTTTTTCATATTGATACAAAGCAACTAAAGAGGCGATGTAGGCTTCAGAGTCTTGCTGTGCTTTTAGCATTTCAGGCGCGTAGTAATCTTTTACAAAATGCGTGTTGAAATCGCCTGAAATAAATGCATGGTGTTCGCAAACAAAACGTCCGAAAGGCAAGGTTGTTTGCACGCCTTCAACCTGATAATTGGCAATGGCGCTTAACATGAGTTGTATGGCTTCGGTGCGATTCTTGCCGTAGGTAATTAATTTTGATAACATTGGGTCGTAATAAATAGGAATATCCATACCTTCTTCAAAACCATTATCAACGCGAATACCTTCACCTTTAGGTAAGCGGTAGGTACTTAGATTTCCAACGGATGGTAGAAAATTATTGAGTGGATCTTCAGCATAGACTCTCAATTCTAAGGCGTGACCTTTGATATGCAAATCCTTTTGCTTGATAGGCAATACTTCGCCACGGGCGACTTGTATTTGCAAGGCTACCAAATCTACACCAGTGATTAATTCGGTTACGGGATGTTCTACCTGAAGACGCGTATTCATTTCTAAAAAGTAGAAATTCAGGTCAGCATCCAAAAGAAACTCTACCGTTCCAGCACCAACATAATCGCAAGATTTAGCCACATTAATTGCCGCTTCGCCCATTTTAGTACGAATTTCAGGTGTTAATACCGATGATGGCGCTTCCTCAACTACCTTTTGATGGCGACGTTGAATGCTGCATTCACGTTCGAAAAGGTGTATCACATTGCCATGCGTATCTGCCATAATTTGTATTTCAATGTGTCGTGGAGACGTAACATACTTTTCAATAAATACGGAGCCATCTCCAAATGCTGAAGTTGTTTCGCTGATGGCACGTGTCATTTGCGATTCCAATTCATCAGCATGACTAACAACACGCATTCCTTTACCGCCACCACCAGCAGATGCTTTGATAAGAATAGGGTAGCCTATATTGTTGGCAATAGCCTTTGCTTTTTCAACATCGGTAATGGCTTTGTCGATACCCGGAACCATGGGAATATTGTAATGACTTACCGCTTCTTTAGCCGCCAATTTACTTCCCATAACGCGGATGGCTTTGGAGCCTGGACCAATAAAAGTGATGCCATTATTTTCGACCATTTCTGCAAACTCGGCATTTTCTGATAAAAAGCCATAACCTGGATGAATGCCATCTACGTTAAGCTGTTTGGCAACTTCTATAATTTTATCGCCACGCAAATAAGATTGGTTGGATGGCGCTTCTCCTATACATACCGCTTCATCGGCAAACTTGACATGGGGCGAATTTCTATCGACTGTTGAATACACGGCGACTGTTTTAATGCCCATTTCTTTAGCAGTCCGCATCACTCTTATGGCTATTTCACCTCGATTGGCAACTAATATTTTTTTCATCTTTTTATTCTTATGATTCAAATTCCACTAATAATTGACTTTTATTCACGGCATCGCCCTTGGAAACATTGATGGTTTTTATCACGCCTTCACGTGGCGAGGTAATACTGTTTTCCATTTTCATGGCTTCTAAAATGAGCAGTGTATCGTTTTCTTTAACCGCATCACCTTTTTTAACGGCAATATCTAAAATCAACCCTGGCATAGGGGCTTTTACACTATTTACATGCTTGGCCGAGGTGATACTCAAACCCATAGATTCAATAAGTTGGTCTAAACTGTTGCTTATTTGAACTTTGTAGAGGTTGCCTTGCACTTTTAAAGTGTAAGTTTTTTGGTGGAAATCTTGTTCAACAATTTCAACAAGATAGGATTGATTGTTGTGTAGCAAATGAACCAGTTGTTCGTTTACTGGCACCAAATCTAATTCAGTAATCGCTTTGGCGGGGATTTGCTGTTTGCTTTGTTGGTTAATTTTTACGGTATAATTTGTATCCATAATTGTGTGTTTTATAATAAGCCTGTTCGCTGATGGGATTTTAAAAAATCGTTCAATTTTAGGTCATTGAGTTGAATATATTTGGTATAAAGTTTAATAAATATTAAGGCTGTTATATAGGCATCACCATTGGCGGTATGTCTGTCGTGCAGAGGTATTTTAAAGTAGCGTGCAATTTCGTCCAATCCCAAATTTTTTACTTGTTGTTGCGAAGGTACAACCCTTTGAAATAGTTGTGCAGTATCAATAAATTTATTTTTAAGCTTGGCTAAATTCATGCGTTTTAGGGCTGAATTCATCATGGCAATATCGAAGGCAGCGTGATGCGCTACTAAAACGCTATTGCCAATAAAACTTAAAAATTCTTCAATGGCTACTGATTCTGGTATTTTTATTTCGTTTCCAGATTTTCGCAAACCATGAATAGCAGCACTTTCTTTTTTAAAGCGTTCCTGTTGAAGGTATAGCTCTAAGCCTTGGGAAGTAAATACCGTTTTATTTTTAACTCTGAATGCACCTATAGACAATACAACATCTGTTTTTGGATGTAGTCCGGTAGTTTCAGTATCGAACACAACAAACGAAGTTTCTTGTATAGAATGGGGTAGTGGAACCTTATTGGCAGCGTCATATTCTTGCCAAAAATCAGGATAATTTTTATGTTGAAACCACTTTAGCATGTTACATTAGTTGCGCTAGTTTAAATCGAATTTGAATGACATTTTGAACTTCTTTAATTGGTTTGAAAGCTTGCTTTAATTTGAGTCGGTTAGATTTGCTCAATTGTTCTAATTTCACAAACCTTCCGCTGTCCTTATATTTTAAACCTTCAATAGTCCTAAACGCCAGCAAGGTTTTGAAAGCATCAAGGCAAGATTGGTATAAAACTTCATTTTGAGGCTCCAGTTTTGCAAGTGCTTCATAACGTTTGATAGTGCTTTTTGGATCGTTAACACCTTTTTCAAGTATCAGCAAGCGTGCCGCATCTACCAATGGCATGATGGCACGTGCTTTAATATCGAATTGGTCGTGGTGTGCGCCACTATCTTCAACAACAAACTGACGAAAAAAGCTAAGTGGCGGTGGATTTTGTAAAGCATTCAACCCGAGATAATTCAAAAACACCTCATAGCTTCCAACAGATTGCCGAATGCTTTCTGATAGCTTCAATTCTAAACTCACATCACCATACACCCGTTTAAAATCGAAAAAAATGGTACACATCATTATCGAATTTTCGGATGGTCGGGTAATCCATTTATCGAACTGTGCCTTCCAATCAGAAATAGACATACACCACTCCGGATTGGAAGCCATCATGTTGGCTGGACATTCTTCAAAACCAACGATGGCGATTGCTTTATTGATGTCGGAGGCAAGATCTAAAAAATATGATTTTACTTGTGCCTGTTCTTTTTCATCAACATCTTCAAAAATTAGAGCATTGTCTTGGTCGGTAAACAAAAGTTGTTCTTCACGTCCTTGGCTTCCCAATGCCAGCCAGGTAAAGGCTGTGGGTGGTTGCTGGGTTTTTGTTGTTATAACTTGTTCTATTATTTTTTGGGTGATGCAATTATTGACACTGCTTACTACAGACGCAATAAAATCAACTGGAACATCACTATCAAAGTAAGCTTGGATAAGCGGTTGTAGTTTTTGTCTAATTTCCGCCAACGCTTCAAAGGATTTTGCGCGTTTGATTTGCTTTAATAAAACCGATGGATTATTGGTGTTCATAACCACAATGTCATGTGCCGTTACCATACCTAAAACTTGGGAATTGACGGAGCCATCTTCGGTAATGCACAAATGCGAAATTCCTTTTTCTAGCATTGCCATCTGACTTTCTAAAGCAGAAATATCAGGAGGAAATGTATAAACCGGAGCACTCATGATTTGCGTAACGGTTTCGTTAATATTGAAAAAACCAGTGGCGATTTTAGAACGAAGGTCTTTATCAGTTATAATTCCCAGAGGCTGCTGCTGACTATCGGTAATTAAGATGGAACCTATTTTATGTACGGTCATTAATTTAGCCGCTTCAGCGATGGTATCTTGAGTTATACAGGTTATAACAGGCGTGCTATATTGTACTCTTTGAAGTGGTAAAATATCAATATTAGAAACCTCTTTAGTATCTTTTTCATCATTTCTGATGGCCAAATTGGAAGCAAAAGCGGTGGCCAAATACTTATGGACCTCTAGGTTATTTTGAACCATATCAAGAAATTTATCAGCAGGCAGTGCATACACAATAGATTCTTCTATGGCAGCTGCTTTTAATTGATAGGCATCGTTACGTAAAATAGCTCTAATGCCGAATACATCACCTTCATCGCAATGGTCAACCAAGTGATTATTTCGATAAAGGCCAACAGCGCCATCTTTCACGACATAGAAATACTTGTGCAACAAATCGTTGGTGTTAAATACCAGCTCCTCTTTTTCTAAATATCGAACAACACAAGTACTCGAAATAGTGATTAAATCCGAATGTTTAACAAAATTGAAGGGCGGAAAGTCCTTGAGGAAATCAAAAATACGCTGTGAAACGATGTTACTCATACCTCCAAATTTAATGAAAATATGGAATTGATGACATGATTATTATCATTAAAAGATGAAACTTAGATGCTCGAATTATGCTTTAATACCAAGCTTTTGCTGTATTGCGTCAAGTACGAATATATAATAATCTTTGTTTGAAGCGACAAAATGAGAATTGGTTTCACTTTTGGTCAACAACTCTAAAAATGATTTTATAGTTACCAATTTAATAGCCTCCACTTCTTCGGGTTGTGGAATGAGTGTTAAAATATCTTGGGTTAATTCCGCAATAAACACATGGTGAAACTCGTAATCTTTTATGGCGCCATCGTTATAATTCTTACAATGTTTATGAATCCCAATTTTAGTGAGTTGTTCAGCTTGTAATTGTAATCCGAGTTCTTCGTTGGTTTCTCGAATGGCGGCTGCTTCTATAGATTCACCGGCATCAATATGGCCAGCGGCCGACACATCCCAAAGCAGTGGATAAATACTTTTTTTATGCGAACGTTGTTGGAGTAAAATCTCACCCGTGCTGGTGTACAGCCACAAGTGAATGGTATTGTGATACCACCCGTGTTGGTGCGCCTCGTCTTTTAGGGCGACTTTACCTGTTGGCGCACCATCGGCGGTAACAATATCGATATATTCAGCTTGCTTATTAGTCAAAATAACTAAAAGTCTGTCCGCTTTTAATAGTTAATAGTGATTCGTAAATGAGTTTGATAACATTTTCAACATCGTCACGTTGTACCATTTCTACGGTGGTATGCATGTAACGCAGCGGCAATGAAATTAATGCCGACGCTACGCCGCCATTGCTATAAGCAAAAGCATCGGTGTCAGTTCCTGTAGCTCGAGATAATGCCGATCGTTGAAACGGAATTTTGTGTTTTTCAGCCGTATCGGTGATTAAATCTCTCAGTTTTTGTTGCACTGCCGGCGCATAAGCAATCACTGGACCTTTGCCAATTTGTGCATAGCCTTGAACCTTTTGATTGATCATCGGGGTAGTGGTATCGTGGGTTACATCGGTAACAATAGCAGCATTAGGCTTGATGGTTTGGGTAATCATTTCCGCACCGCGCAATCCTATCTCTTCTTGCACCGAATTGGTGATATACAAACCAAAAGGTAATTTCTTCTTGTTTTCGTGAAGTAATCTAGCTACCTCGGCAATCATAAATCCACCCATTCTATTGTCTAAGGCGCGACATACAAACTTATCCTTGTTCAGTATATGGAATTCATCTGGATAGGTGATCACACAGCCTACGTGGATTCCCATTTTTTCAACCTCGGCCTTGTCTTTGGCGCCTACATCAATGGTAATATTTTCAGGTTTGGGTGCTTCTTCTTTCGATTTATCTCTGGTATGAATAGCTGGCCATCCAAAAACACCTTTTACGATGCCTTTTTTGGTATGAACATCCACAATTTTACTGGGTGCAATTTGATGGTCGCTACCGCCATTGCGAATCACATAAATCAAACCGTCATCGGTAATATAATTAACGTACCATGAAATTTCATCGGCATGGCCTTCAATCACTACTTTATAGTCGGCTTCGGGATTGATCACACCAACAGCACTGCCATAGGTATCGGTAATAAAGGTGTCTACATAAGGTTTCAGGTAGGCCATCCAAAGTTTTTGACCGTTCCATTCGTAGCCAGTTGGTGAAGGATTATTGAGGTAATTCTTTAAAAACTCCAGTGATTTTTTATTCAATATGCTTTCTTTAGCCATTTATAAGTATTTTAGTGAATTAATCAGATTTGTAAAATTAATTTGATTTTTTCGAACCACATAACAATTTTAACAAAGCTTGTAACAAAATCAACTTATTTGTGTCCAATACACCAAACATTAAAATTCAACTCATGAAACTAGTCATCAAGAATCTTACAAAAACTTACAAGAATGGGGTTAAGGCCTTAGACGATTTAAATCTTGAAATAGGCGCCGGTATGTTCGGTTTATTAGGACCGAATGGTGCTGGAAAATCCTCTTTGATGCGAACAATCGCTACGCTGCAAAGCCCAGACTCAGGAAGTATCACCTTTGGAGATATTGATGTTTTGAATGATAAAATGGCGCTGCGTAAGCTTTTGGGTTATTTACCGCAGTCTTTTGGTGTATATCCAAAACTTTCAGCTGAAGCCTTACTAGATTACTTTGCAACTTTAAAAGGTATTTCTTCTAAAAAAGAACGCGAAGCCATTGTAAAAGAAGTTTTAGAGATTACCAATTTATATGATGTTCGTAAAAAACATGTGGCTGGCTATTCTGGTGGTATGAAACAGCGTTTTGGAATTGCTCAGTTATTGCTTAACAATCCAAAACTTATTATTGTAGATGAACCAACCGCAGGATTGGATCCAGCTGAGCGTCACCGATTTTTAAACGTGTTACGTGAGGTGGGAACTAATTGTACCGTGATTTTTTCAACGCATATCGTTGACGATGTCAAGGAACTTTGCAATGAAATGGCCATACTTAACGGTGGTAAAATTTTACAACACAGCACGCCCGCTCAGGCCACTCAAGAACTTGAAGGCAAAATTTGGACTAAAATTATTGAGCGCGACGAATTGGAACAACATGAAGCCATGTACAACATTTTGTCGTCTAATTACAACCAAGATAACACTTTAAATATTCGTGTGTTTAGTAATAAACAACCGGCAGCCGATTTTAAACTGGCCAATGCACAGTTGGATGATGTTTATTTTATTGCTTTAAAGGGCGATATGGAAACTGCTGCTGTTTAATTAATTACAAAAATAATAAATTATGTTTTCAACCATATTTAAGCACGAATTAAGTTATTGGATTAAAAAGCCAGCAACCTATATCTATTGTGCCATATTTTTTATTTTAGCTTTGTTTTTATCGTCGGCTTCTGCTGGAATTTTCGATAGTATAACCGTTACAACAGGCTCTTCATATATTGTAAATTCACCTATTGCCATAAATGGATTGTTCAATTCATTAACTGTATTAATTTTCTTTTTATTTCCATCTATTGTTGGGGTTGCTATTTACAGAGATTACAAAAGTGAAATGCATACCATTTTGTATTCCTATCCATTTACTAAAGCCAACTATTTATTTGCGAAGTTTTTTAGTGCCATTTTGGTGGTGACGCTTATAGTAATTGCCATTGGGATTGGTATGTTTATTGGATTTAGAATGCCGGGTACCAATTCCGAAATTGTTGGGCCATTTAGCTTGCAAGCCTATTTGCACAGTTATACGGTATACATATTGCCAAACATCTTATTATTTGGTGCCATCGTGTTTGCTGTAGTAACGTTTACCAGAAATATTGCTGCAGGATTTATTACCGTTGTACTTATTTTGTTAATTCAAGGACTGCTTGAAAGTTTGTTAGGTACGCCTGATAATCGTTATTTAGCGGCCTTGTTAGATCCGTTTGGCGCATCCGCTCAAAATTACTATACACGCTATTGGACCGTCGCTGAGCAGAATGAATTACAATTACCATTAAAAGAAGTGATAGTTTACAATCGTTTACTGTGGCTTGGTTTTGCAGCACTCATTTTTGGAACGGTTTTTAAAGTGTTTAGTTTTAGTCAAAATGCGCTAAGTTTTTCATTTAGAAAACAACAAGGCGAGCGTTCAATCAAATCTAACTTTGGTGGTATTACCAGAATTAAATTACCAACAGTTTCCTACGATTTTTCATTTTTAAATCATTTAAAAACAAGTTGGAAACTTTCTAAACTAGATTTGACTTATATCATTAAGAACTGGCCTTTCGTTAGTATTGTGTTGGTTGGTTTGATATTAATCTTAATTGGTTTATCGGAAGTTGGTAATATTTTCGGCACCAAAACATTACCACTTACTTGGAAAATGCTTCAAGGTGGTGGCGTGTTTACTTTGGCGATCAATGTTTGCACATTTTTATACGCTGGATTATTGGTACAACGCGCCAAAATTGCCAATATGAATCATTTACTCGACATCACACCAACACCTAATTGGGTAGTTTGGTTGTCTAAGCTGATGGCCTTACTTAAAATGCAATTGATAATGCTCTTTGTGGTCATGATTTCTGGAATTTTATTTCAAATCTATAGTGGTTTTTATCAGTTTGAAATAGGTCAATATTTATATCAATTATTTGTATTAGACTTTATCTCTTTTGCAATTTGGGCTTTGATGGCAATGTTTATTCAAGTACTAATAGGGAATGCTTATTTGGGATTATTTATTCTGTTGGTGCTTTGGATTGGTATCCCATTTTTAAGTGCAGCCGGAATTGAACAAGATATTTATAAATACAACCAAGGTCCTGGTTATTCCTATTCTGATATGAATGGTTATGGCACCTCTTTTTGGCCTTATATGGTTTATAAGCTGTATTGGCTTATAGCTGGATTATTGCTTTTACTAGTTACAGCTTTGTTTTGGGTTAGAGGCTTACCAAATTCATTTAAAGAACGCTTAATCATGGCCAAACAAAGAATGAAAGGCCTTTCGTTGGTCTCGTTTATAGTGTTATTAATTGCATTTCTAGGGATTGGTTATGGTTTGTATTATCAAAACAACGTAAAAAACACGCGAACTTCGGCTAAAGAAAGTGAACTACAAGCCGTAGAAAGAGAGAAAACATACAAAAAATACCTGAACAAGGCACAGCCGCGGATAATTGCAGTGAATGCCAACGTTCATATTTTCCCTGAAGATTTAAATTTTGAAGCCGATGCCAATTATTTAATGGTCAATAAAACCAATCAAAGCATCGACACCTTGTTCTTAAATACCAACAGCTATATCAATACTTATGATTTCAGCTTGAACAATGAATTGGTGGTGAACGATACGGTTCATAGGGTAAACCTCTATAAATTACAGCAACCTTTAATGCCAGGTGATACCATTTCCTTAGAGGTAACTGTTAAAAATAAATCTAATAATTGGTTGCGAAAACGCTCTCCTGTATTGTATAATGGAACTTTTATTAATAATTTTCAAATATTTCCTTCTTTCGGGTATAACAGTGGTGGTGAATTGCGTGACGATAAAACCCGCGAAAAATACGAATTGCCACCCAATCCGTTAAAACCACATCCTTCAGATAGCACCGCACTTGGAGATACTTATATTTCTAAAGACGCCGATTGGATAGATTTTGAAGCCACCGTAAGTACATCTAAAGAACAAATTGCCATTGCACCAGGCTATTTGCAGAAGGAATGGGAAGAAGGCGACCGAAAGTTCTTTCATTATAAAATGGATAGCAAGATCTTAAATTTCTATGCCTTTATTTCAGCAGAATTTGAGGTTAAAAAAGATAAGTGGAATGATGTTAATCTTGAGATTTATTACCACAAAGATCACACGTTCAATTTAGACCGAATGATGCTAGGCTTAAAAGATGCCTTGGCCTATGCTTCCGAAAATTATAGTCCGTACCAACACAAACAGGCTAGAATTATTGAGTTTCCACGAACCTCGGGTAGTTTTGCACAGGCATTTCCTAATACCATTCCATTTTCTGAAGCTATTGGTTTTATTGCCGATGTAGACGATTCGGAAGAAGGTGGTGTTGATTATCCGTATGCTATTACGGCACACGAAATTGCGCACCAATGGTGGGCGCATCAAGTAATTGGTGCTGATGTTTTAGGTGCCACAATGTTGTCTGAAAGCTTATCAGAATACACATCATTAAAAGTATTAGAACATAAATACGGCAAAACTAAAATGCGTAAGTTTTTAAAAGATGCTTTGGATAATTATCTACTTTCCCGAACATTTGAACGGAAGCGTGAAAAACCGCTCATGTACAACGACGGACAAGGTTATATACATTACCAAAAGGGATCTTTGGTATTCTATGCCATGAGTGATTATTTAGGTGAAAAGACGCTCAATAATGCTTTAAAATCCTATGTGTCAAAGGTGGCTTTTCAAGAACCACCTTACACGACTTCGATAGAATTGGTTGAAGAATTAAGGCAAGTTACACCAGATTCGCTACAGTATTTAATAAAAGACATGTATGAAACTATAACCCTGTACAGTAACAATGTGGTGGACGCCAGTTTTAAAAAATTAGACAATGGTAAGTATGAGGTTGAAATTGAGTTTAATGTGAGTAAATACCGTAACAACGATTTGGGTAAAACCTACTACAATGAAACCGAAACCGATACTTTAAATTACAAGACTGAAACTATGCGCAAGCCGATTTATTCGGCGCCATTGGCCGATTATGTTGATATTGGTATTTTTGGTGAAAAGGAAGAGAGCAGCGACGAACCAGAAGAAGTTTTATATTTGAAAAAACACAAAATAAATACCATCAATAATAAGGTGACAATAATTGTTGATAAGGAACCCAAAGAAGTTGGTGTGGACCCATTTAACAAGCTCATCGACACTAATTCCGAAGATAACCGAAAACAACTATAATATTAGAACAATTTTAAGGTTATACATTTTGTAAATCCGTAATTTTATATCCCGAATTATTCGGGATGTTTTAGTTATTTTAACCACTATCTATTGAGATTATTAGTTTTTATAATCATAGTAATTCCTTGTGTGGTCTGGTCGCAAACAGAACCCAAAAAAAAGGACAGCACCTTAGTGCAATATTTTTATGTTGGCGGAGACTCTTTAGCTATGGATGCCATATATTTGGATGAAGTGCGTATTCTTGAAAGTCTTAAGTTTATAGATAAGGACGAACGCATTAATTACCTCATTTTAAAGCGTAAAACATTAAAAGTGTATCCTTACGCCAAACTCGCCTCGGAACGTTTGGAGGCTTTAAACGAACGTTTGGAAAGCCTTGAAAACAAACGAGAAAGACGCCGGTATTCTAAAATGATTCAGAAATATATTGAAGAAGAATTTTCCGCCGAACTCAAGAAACTCACCAAAAGCGAAGGTCAGATTTTAGTAAAACTCATCCACAGACAAACCGGTAAAACCGCTTTTGAATTGGTAAAAGAATTACGCACTGGTTGGCGCGCATTTTGGTACAACAATACGGCTTCTTTATTCGATATTTCGCTTAAGAAAGAATTTCAACCTGTAGACGTTAAGGAAGACTTTTTTATTGAAGATATTTTAGAACGTGCCTTTCAAAGTGAACAATTGGAACGACAGAAATCGGCTTTCTATATCGATTATTTTAGCCTTACCGAAAAATGGATTCATCAAAAACCAACGGTGGTCAACCCTAAAAATTAATGCGCGTACAAACACATAAAGAAGAACTGCTTAACGCTTACACCCATGGTCTTGGTGCATTGTTAGGTATTGCAGGTCTTATACTTTTATTGTTAAAAAACAATTCTGAAGTGCCATTTAGCACCTTTAGTGTGGTAGTTTATGGTATTTCAATTATCGTTCTTTTTAGTGCTTCTACCTTATATCACTCTGTGAGAAAGGAACGTCAAAAACACTACTTTAGAATTGTTGACCACATCAGTATTTATTTTTTAATTGCAGGTACTTATACACCAGTATTGCTGATCACACTAGCTGATACACGTGGCTGGTTGTTATTTTGGGTGGTATGGGGAATTGCAGCGTTTGGGGTAATTCTTAAATTGTTTTTTACTGGACGGTTCGAGGTGTTTTCAACGTTGCTTTATTTGCTGATGGGTTGGCTCATTATTTTCGATTTTAGTAACCTATCTGAAGCTATTGGACCAAATGGGATTTTGTGGCTGTTTATTGGCGGACTTTCCTACACCATTGGGATTGTATTTTATGCCATTCAAAAAATTCCTTACAACCATGTGATTTGGCATTTGTTTGTTTTAGGCGGTGCGCTGGGGCACTTCTTTATGATTTACCTTTTTGTTGTTTAAAACTAAAAGTCAATTTATGCGTCCTGAAGCACGTCTTCAAAGTCTTCAAAAAAATGTTCGAACTTGGGCATGGTTT
Source organism: Paucihalobacter sp. (assembly GCF_036825875.1). Lineage (NCBI taxonomy): Bacteria > Pseudomonadati > Bacteroidota > Flavobacteriia > Flavobacteriales > Flavobacteriaceae > Paucihalobacter > Paucihalobacter sp. Next base: position 151,203 of record NZ_DAISXK010000001.1, read on the forward strand.
CGTTAAAAAACAGCATGACTTCTTGCCAGGTATTTTTGTTGTGAATTGAAACCTTTATGTCTAAAGTCACGTATATACGTGAAATTTCTTTGCCGTTTTCTAAGATATAAGTGTCGTCAAAAATAGCATTTGGCACATAATCGGCAATAAGAATGGTTTTAAGTGATTCTAGTTTTTCCCAGTATTTAATACGTTGTTCCAAATCGCCTTCTACATCTAAGGCTACCATGGCACTTTTCGTATCGAAATGAAATTTAAAGGATAGATCTTTAATTTTGGTGTTGTATAGCAGCCACTTCCGAGGAAAAGATTTCCCGTAACTAATCCAAAATTCCTGCTTTATGCGTTTTGATTCTTCTTTGCTAAACATATTTACAAGAAATAGGCTATCAAAACCCCTAGGAATATGGATAGCAACTTCGAGAAATTAAACTTGTGGCCTTCGCTACTTTCAAATAATATAATGGTAGAGATATGAAGAAAAATTCCAATAACAATAGCGTTAATATAGCTGAGATATGGTGCCAAACCTTCAAAAAAGTAAGACACAAAGGTTCCTAAAGGTGTCATGATGGCAAAAATCACCAAAAAGGAGGTTGTTTTAAAAAAAGAAAAGCCAGATTTGATGAGAAACGCAGTTATAAGAATGGCAATTGGAATTTTATGAATTAAAACCCCATAAACCATGGTATTGTGCTGGTGTAAAGGAAAACCTTCCAAAAAACTGTGTATACTTAAACTTATAAATAACAACCAAGGGAAATTGCTGTGTTTAGTGTGAATATGTAAATGGCCGTGTTCCGCACCTTTTGATAAACTCTCTAAAAATATTTGTATAAAAATACCGAGCATAATAAAAACACCTGTTGTTTTTCCTTCGAGGTGGTGGTAGACTTCAGGCAATAAATTAAACAAGGTGAGCGATAATAAAAAGGCACCACTAAACGAAAGTAGTAGTTTGGTGCTCCATTGAGATATCGTACTTTTCTTTTTTGTAAGCAACACGATACTTGCGCCAAACACAACTGCCAATATGGGAAGTAGGTAACTCATTATTTAAAAATCATGATTAATCTTTCGGATTGGTTAGGATAAAAACGGTTGAGTTTGTAATCGCCAAAAACATCAAAAAGTGAAATGTTTAACTCCTCGAAAAGTACTTCAAAATCTTTCAACGTAAAGGCTTTTACCCGTTCGGTAAATGAAAAGTCTTCACCTTTATCAGAGAATTTTATGTCTTTTATAATATAACCATCTTCGGTAGAGCGACTGATTTCAAAGTTGACGTTATTTATACTTTTTATGTCATTTGGCACCAAGTTGTTGATAACCTGGTTGACATTCATAAAATCGATAACCCCAAAACCAGTTTCGTTAAAATTTTGCTGAATGGCGCTCAAAGTTTTGGCATTATCATCTTCATTTTCAAAATATCCAAAACTGGTGAATAAATTAAAAACTGCATCAAACTGTTCTTTATAAGGCACGCTCATGTCGTGTACCTCAAACTTCAAACTTTCGGTTTCAAATTGTTTCGCATGAGCAATACTTTCTTCCGATAAATCTAATCCTGTAACCTTATAACCAAGAGAATTTAGGTAAATAGAATGCCGTCCTTTTCCGCAGGCCAAATCAAGAATACTGCCCTGTTCAGGAAGGTTGAGATAATTGGTGAGATTATCCATGAATGCACTAGCTTCAGCGTGATTTCTATCGTGGTAAAGCATATGATAGTATGGCGTATTAAACCACGAAGCGTACCAATTGGATTGTTGTTTTGTCATTAATAAGTTAATGTGGCTGCAAAAATACTGTATTTTTGCAATCAATTAGTTGAAAGGTATGGACAATAATTTTAAAATGGTAGCCAAAACGCTCTTTGGTTTTGAAGAATTATTAGCAAAGGAACTTACGCAGTTAGGTGCTGTAAATGTAAGTGAAGGTGTTAGAAATGTGCAGTTTGAAGGCGATAAAGGTTTTATGTACAAGGCTAATATGGCTTTGCGAACTGCTATTAAAATTTTAATGCCTATCGACAGTTTTAAAATTAAAGACGAACAGGATTTATACGATAAGGTATACGCCATGAATTGGGAACCGTATTTAAAACCAACGGGTACTTTGGCTATTGACGCGACTGTGCATTCAGCACAGTTTACGCATTCTCAATATATCGCCTTAAAGACTAAAGATGCTATTGTTGATAAGTTTAGAAACACGACAGGCACCAGACCTAATATTGATTTGAGGTTTCCAGATTTGAAACTCAACGTGCATATTGATGGACAAATGTGTACCATTTCCTTAGATACTTCAGGTGAATCATTGCACAAACGCGGTTATAAAATCGCAACCAATATTGCACCCATTAATGAAGTTTTGGCGGCAGGTTTGGTTATGTTAAGCGGTTGGGATGGCCAATCAGATTTTATGGATCCGATGTGTGGTAGTGGTACTATTTTGATTGAAGCCGCTATGATTGCCTGTAATATTCCACCTAACTTAATGCGAAATGAATTTGCCTTTGAACGCTGGCAAAATTGGGATGTGGAATTGTTCGAAACCATTGAAACTTCTTTGCTTAATAAAACCAGAGATTTTCACCATAAAATAACTGGTTATGACAAATCACCATCGGCGGTTCAAAAAGCTATTGAGAATGTCCAAAATGCACATCTAGAAGAGTTTATTACTGTAAAACACGAAGATTTCTTTAAAACTCAAAAAGGTGGTGATAACAAGTTACACATGGTTTTTAATCCGCCTTACGGGGAGCGATTGGATATTGACTTAGAACAATTTTACGCCGATTTGGGCACAACCTTAAAACACGGTTATCCCAACACCAATGCGTGGTTTATAACTTCAAATCTGGAAGCCTTAAAGCATGTAGGCTTAAGACCGTCACGAAAAATAAAAGTAATGAACGCCAAATTAGAAGCACGTCTTGTTAAATACGAAATGTACGAAGGCAGCCGAAAAGCGAAAAAGCAATAGTTATTTTTTGTGACGCGATCCGCGATCCTTGTCTTTAATTTTTTAGGTTGGGTTTTAAAACAATTGTTCAACCAAAAGATCAAGAGTGTATAAAACTATTGTTTTCATCAACTTAATACAGCCTTATTATAGCGCTCTTTAAGAATTTTACTGTGATGGTTAACGTGATGCGCCGTCCACATAATAATTTCACGTAGTGGCATTTTTCCCATAAGCGGATGTGGTACAACTAAATTATTTAAGTTTGAATCTGAAATCTTCATGGTTTTATACTGCAGTTTTTTATGTTCCATCTGCAGACGCGTAAGAATATAAGGTTTATCGCTAAGCGGCGGAATTTTCATATTACGTGAAGCCTTAAAAGTAACCCCTTGTGCGGCCTCTAAACGTTCCTGATAGCGTTTAATAATGGTATCGAAGTCACGCAATTCCCGATTCGAGGTGCCGAATTTATACTTTAAAATAAATTTAGGAAGACATAAAGCATCATTCAACTTTTTTATACTTTGAAGTAAATGCAGAGCTTGCTGACCCGTGGTCCATTTGCCTTTCGGACCCTTTGTCCACAAATCGTTAGGTTGATTTTCTAAAAAAGTAATAAGTGCTTGGTGACTGTCCTCTAACAGTTGAACAATGTCCTCTTTTGTCATAAAAACTGGTTTGCTTAAAATTAGCAAATATTCAAATATCAAAAAAGCGAAAAAAGAAGGTTACTTATCTTTTTTATAAATAGGAATCAAATATGAGATGGTATAACCAAATCCTGCACCAATACGACTGTTATCGAAAGTTCTATTAAAACTAGGGATAAATAAATTATCAAAATTATCTGGTGTAGTTTCAGTTACCAATACTTTGAGTTGGACGTTAAAGCCAATATATAAATTGGTCACCACTTGAACTTTAACACCGAGAACGATTTCCGTCCAGATCGCCGTAAGGTCGTTAAATGATATGGTTTCTGGACTACTGAATTGTTCATTCCAAAATTGGTTATTGACGTCATAAATGGTGAAACTATTAAGATCTTGTGAAAAGGCGGCAGCACCAATTCTAAAACCACCATAAAGCATATTTTCCATATCTAACCAATTCTGGTAAAAATTGTAATCTACGCCGGCGCGCAAATAACTTCCTGAAGTCGTAGTGTTTAAAAAATCAGTTGTTGTAATTTTTTCTTCAACACCTATTTCGCCAGCTATATACAATTTTTTGGTAAGTCTGTAATCGCCATTAATTTCAAAACCAGTATAGTCGGAATCGTAAAAGGAGCGCGCCAATTTATGTGCATCGCCACCAAGGCGCAAACCATACTTTTCTCTGAATTTAGGGATACTATCGTTAGACGAGCTGTCTTGTGCAAATGCCACAGCGCTCATCCAAAAAAAACAACTACTAATGAAATAGAGTAATATGCGCATTGTTTTCGTTTTCTACGTTATCGGTGTTAAGTTGTTCGGCTAGAATCCAAATACTATCATCATTTTCAGAGTTAATTCCAATAGAATTAAAAATGCTTTTAAATCCGCATGCTCTGGAAACAAATACAAATTCGGGTAAATACGTAATCGTTATAATATCGGTATTTGATGCGGTTTCAGGATTATCATCCGTGTCAAAATCGGCATCCCGTATAAATTTATAGCGTGATGTGTTGGTCACACCTTCAGCAATTATTCGTAATGGTAATGAGACCTCATTGGTATTGGTTCGCGAAATAAGCGTGTTAATATCGTTGCCATTTTCATCAATGCCAATAACGGTAAGTTGTCGTACTGCCTTGCTGTTTTCTAAATTATTTATATCGTTAAATTCAATAATTAAACGGGGCGTTGTGGGTGTTGACTCGGCGCAAATATCATCGCGCTCGCAATTCCAAAGGGCAAACACTAGAATAAGTAGGACAATAGATTTTTTACTGAACATGTTAAGTCGTTTGTCTTCTGGTTAAAAGTACAACATTTTCTACGTGATGTGTTTGCGGAAACATATCAACAGGCTGAACCTTTTCAATTTTGTAAAAATCATTCATGAGCGCAATATCTCTTGCTTGCGTGGCGCTATTACAACTCACATAAACGATTCTATCTGGCATAATATTTAAAATTTGTTGTACCACATCTTTGTGCATACCATCTCTCGGCGGATCGGTAATAATAACCTCAGGCTTGCCATGATGGTTTATAAACGATTCGTTAAATACCGATTTCATGTCGCCAACATAAAACTCAACGTTGCTAATGCCATTTAATTGTGCATTGGCTTTGGCAGCCTCAATGGCATCTGGTACGGCTTCCACACCAATTACTTTTTTAGCTTTTTTAGCTACGAATTGAGCGATAGTGCCAGCACCAGTATACAAATCGTAAACCAGTTCGTCACCGCTTAAATTGGCAAAATCTCTCGTGACTTTATACAACTCGTAAGCCTGTTGCGAATTGGTTTGATAGAAAGATTTGGCATTAATTTTAAATTGCAAACCTTCCATTTCTTCAAAAATATGGTCTTGACCTTTATAGCAAATGATCTCTTGGTCGTAAAGTGTGTCGTTAGCTTTGGAATTGATAACGTACAAAAGCGAAGTTATTTCAGGAAATTGTGCATGCACAAAATCGAGTAATTTTTCTCGATTGTTTTGATCTTCCTTAAAAAACTGAATTAACACCATAACGTCACCAGTAGAAGACGTTCTAATCATTAAAGTTCGCAGAAATCCGGTTTGTTGCCTGGTATTAAAAAACTCTAGGTTATTTTCAACGGCAAATTGCTTAACGGCGTTTCTTATAGCGTTTGAAGGATCGGCTTGTAGCCAACATTTTTTAATATCTAGAATTTTATCCCACATGCCAGGAATGTGAAAACCTAGGGCGTTTCTGTCTACTAAATCACCATCCGATTGAAATTCATCTACAGTTAACCATCGACTATCTGAAAATGAAAACTCCATTTTATTTCTGTAAAAATAAGGTGATTCGCAGCTTAAAATGGGTAAGGTTTCATCCCAGTCTAAATGGCCAATGCGTATTAAATTGTTTTCTACTTCTTTCTGTTTGTATTCAAGTTGAAATGTATAATCCATATGCTGCCATTTACATCCACCACAAACACCAAAATGTTGGCATTCTGGCTTGGTACGCTTTGCTGAATAGGTATGGAAGTTGATGGCCTTACCTTCGTAATACGAACTGCGCTTTTTTAAGGTTTGAATATCAACCACATCACCGGGAATAGCATTTGATAAAAAAATGACTCTACCATCTGGAGATTTCGCAACAGACTTACCTTTTGCGCCAGCATCAATGACTTCTACATGTGTAAAAACTAGGTTTTTTTGTTTTCTTGACATGGCGCAAAAATAGTATAAATTGAAGCCAATTATGCTAAATTTCGTTGAAGATTTAGTAATTTGCAATTCGTTATAAACGGATGATTTCTCTCCAAAAGAAGGAATTGCTATTTAATGACAAAATTATTTTATTATGATTCAATTAGAATCCATTTCATCGCAAGAGGCGATGAACCTCGAAGACCAATACGGTGCTCACAACTATCATCCGCTTCCTGTAGTTTTAACCAAAGGTGAAGGCGTTTATGTTTGGGACGTAGAAGGCAAGAAATATTACGATTTCTTATCGGCTTATTCGTCTTTAAACCAAGGTCATGGACATCCAAAAATTGTAAATGCATTAATTGAACAAGCGCAACGATTAACACTTACGTCTAGGGCGTTCTACAATGATGTGCTTGGTAAATATGAAGAATTTACGACACAATATTTTAATTTCGACAAATTACTGCCCATGAATACTGGTGCAGAAGCGGTGGAAACTGCTATTAAGATTTGTCGTAGATGGGCCTATGAAGTAAAAGGTATTGATGAAAATCAAGCCAAAATAATAGTTTGTAACAACAACTTTCACGGTCGTACTACAACAATAATTTCATTTTCGAATGATGCCAATGCTAAAAGAAACTTTGGTCCTTACACCGAAGGTTTTTTAAACATTCCTTATAACGATATCGATGCTTTAGAAACTGTCTTATCCAAACACAGCGATATTGCTGGATTTTTAGTGGAACCCATACAAGGTGAAGCAGGAGTGATGGTGCCAGATGAAGGTTATTTAATGAAAGCCAAAGCATTATGTACTCAATATAACGTTTTATTTTTGGCTGATGAAGTACAAACTGGTATCGCCAGAACTGGCCGACTTTTAGCAACCTGCGGTAATTGTACTTGCGAGCAAAAAGATTGTTCTGGAACGCCTGACATAAAACCAGATATCCTTATTTTGGGAAAAGCTTTAAGTGGTGGTTTGTATCCTGTGTCGGCGGTGTTGGCAAATAATGACATTATGAATGTGATAAAGCCCGGGAGTCACGGAAGTACTTTTGGAGGAAACCCCATTGCTGCTGCGGTTGCGATGGCTGCTTTGGAAGTGGTGAACGATGAACATTTGGCTGAAAACGCCGAGCGACTTGGTATTATTTTTAGAGATGAATTAAATACATACATCAAACAAAGTACCATCGTTAAACTTGTACGTGGTAAAGGTTTGCTAAACGCCATTGTAATCAATGAACACGAACAAAGCGATACAGCTTGGAATATCTGCCTAAAACTTCGCGACAATGGTTTATTGGCCAAACCAACGCATGGCAATATTATCCGTTTTGCGCCGCCTTTGGTAATGACCGAAGAACAATTGAGAGATTGTGTTGCCATTATAATCAAAACCTTGAAAACTTTTGAAGATTAATTTGGCTTAAACACATAAGATTTTTAAAATTTAAAACCTCGCGACTGGCTCGTGAGGTTTTTTTATTAGAGTAATATCAGCGATGTTTAAGAGGCATTTGATGCGTTATTTATAATGGGTTTGTTATTACGACTCCATTCACTCCACGAACCGACATAAAGTTTTGGAATTTCCAATCCGCCGTACGCCATAGCCAAAATTGTATGACAGGCCGTAACCCCAGATCCGCAATGAATGATTATATTTTCAGGACGAACCGTTTCAATTAACTTTTGATATTTCATTTTTAAAAGTTGAGGATTAAGAAATAAACCGTTTTCATCTAAATTTTCATGAAAAGGTGCATTTATTGCCCCTGGAATATGACCAGCTATTAAATCTATGGGTTCCGTTTCTCCGCTATAACGTTTAGGCTCTCGGACGTCGATTACCAGATGATTATCGGTTTTAGATAAGTTTTCTACATCTTCCATATTAGCCAATGGTAATTTCCAATGGTCAACTTTAAATAGGCTAGCTTTTTGCCGAGTCTCTATTTTTGAACTTATCGGAAAGTGGTGTTTTTCTGCCTCGTGGAGTCCACCGTTAAGAACTTGCACTTTTTCATGACCAACGGCTTTTAACATCCACCAAAATCGGGCGGCGGCATTTGAACCATTTTTGTCATCATAAATGATTACATGACTTTTTGGAGCAATTCCCAGTTCCGCCAATATTCGCGTAAAATTTTCAATACTTGGTAAAGGATGTCTGCCTCCGATTGCCAAATTGTCCTTTATTTCGGCAAGTTGTGTATTTAAATCTACAAATATTGCGCCTTCTAAATGCTTTGCTTGGTAATTAGACTTTGCATTCATGCCAGTACTAGCATCAACAATCACAAGATCTTTTGAGTTGTGCAATAATTGAAGTTCTGATGCTTGAATGATTTGCGAATAAGTAGCTTTCATGTTTTTCAGCTCAAATACATGGCTTTATTTTAACCTACGGATTTATAATTCTTAATACAAAATATCATCAAGGTGATAAAAGATTGAACGGGTAAAAATTGACATTTCTTAAAATCCAAAACAAAATGATGATCACTAAAACACTTTTGGTTGTAACTGGGTGGTGTAGTAAGTTAAAGTATTGTTTTTTAAATCCTTTGTTAATAGTAATAACGATAGCGTCATATACGACAACAATTAATAGTAATAAAATGATAAAGTTGTGTTGAAAACCTTGGGCCAAGTTACCATGCATAAAACTATGAATCGCACGTTGACTGCCACAACCAGGACAATGAAATCCGGTTATAGAATGAAATGGGCATTTAGGAAATATGGTAAAACTAGAAGGATCAAACATAAAAAATAGCGATAGCACCATAACAAGTACTATCGCTATTATTATTTTAATGGCAATATGAAGATTAGCTATTTGCAATGGCTCCTAAAAAAGCAATTCCGAAAATAGCTACATATAAAACCCAACCTAAAAGCGCAATTCCAACAGACACGATGCCCCAGGTTTTCGCATTTTTAGAGGCGTTTATAGCGCCTTGGTAATCCTCGTTCATATAGGCATCGTTTACCTTTGTGGCATAAACAATACTAACTATTCCTGCTGGCAAACAGCATAATACGGTGCTTATGATGGCCAATGCTAAATAACTAGGCGGTTTTGGTGGTCGGTTTTCCATGTTTTATTGATCTTAGTTGTTATTGGTTTTGTTGCATTTCCATCATACGCTCTTGTAATAACTCTTGATTGGTAAGAACGTCCCAGCCAAAAAAGGAAATAACCCAAATTGAAAACAAGAAAGAGAGAACACCCAATACAATACCAATTATTCCCATAATATAACCAGCATTAACGTTGCCTATTCCGGTGTATTCATCAGGATTTGAAGCATGTAATTTTTTGTCTTTTCTTCCAAAGATAACTGCCACAATCCCAAATATTATTCCAGGTAAGCCGTAAAAGCAGCATCCGATAATTGATAAAATGCCCATTATTAGTACGAGCGTTGCGTTTGGTAGTTTTTGTTGTTCCATAATTTTTAATTTAAGTGATTTTTAATATATAGTTAGTAATTATAATAATAACATTGGTTACAAATAAAGCCAAAATAATTTTATGACCATTTTTAAAATTAAATTTTAAGTGCAGTAGGAGCGTGGCAAACATTGCGATTAAGGTAAAAATTGCGGGATACATCTTGAATGCTGCCGAAAATTCTCCTTGCATTAAAAGGGAGAAAGAACGCTGCATGCCACAACCAAAACATTCAATACCAAAGTTTTTCTTCCATAAACAGGGCAACATATAGTCGTCCGCCTTTAAATAAAATAGTATGGCCAATGCTTTAATCACGAGCGAAAGATACTAAAATATTTAATTTGTGATTATGATTTTTTGAGATATAGAGCCACCATTTGTTAGGGCTATGTTGGCAATATAAACACCTTCGCTTAGTTTGGAAGTACTAAATGTAAATTCGTTAGCATTGCCTAATGAAGCCTGTTTTAAAACCGTTTTACCACTGACATCTATCAATTGAAATGATCTTATGTCAAGTAATTTATTGTTGAATAGCTGCAGTTCTTGCGCTGTATTGTTTTGAACTATTCTAAAATCTGAGATTTGAAATTCGTCATTGGATAAGGTGCCTCTGTTGAATGTAATTTCAAAGCGGTTTGGATAATAACCAGCTTCAATATTGATGTCGTAATGCTGCGATTTTAAATCTACGTAAATGTTAGAAGCGTTATCATAGAGGTAAATAGGTTGGTCGTCAAAATGCTGAACATCCAAAATCCTAAAACGCAGTGGCTGGTTGTTTTCAGCATTGACGACTAAAGGGATTCGTAAAGATTCATCAAAACTATGCGCTTGTATTACAAATTTATCATCTTCTAAAATCCAAAAAGCATCACTGGCTGGTCCGCCCGGACGATGACCTTCCAATCCGCGATCAAATCCATCTGTTGCAGTGTGGTGGAAGTTATGAAGTAACTGACGTGTGTAGAGATTATTAAAATCGACATTAATTCTAAAACGTTTGTAATCTTCGGGAATTTGATAAAAAATATCTTCGTCGTTTGGGATTTGAGTTTCGGTATTTCTAAAAAAGAAACTGTCTGGCCCTAATTGTACGAAAGCGCGGTGTTCGTTTTTGACTGTAACATTTCCATCATTTGAACCTCTAACTAGGAATCCTTGCCCTATTGGTTGGTAGCGTTGGGCAAATTTGGTTCCACCAGGACCCGGTGGCACAGCTACTGGATTGCCCGCACTGTCGTAAGTAGAAAATGTAGCAGGCACAAAATTTTCAACAAAGGCTGAATTATAAGTTAAGGTTGCATAACCACCAATGTAATCTGCTATAAAATGCGAAGCAGCACCTTGTTGTTGCTCCCAAAAGTACAATTCACCTGAGATATCAGCGTTAACAGGATCATTAATAAAAAGTGCAGCATCTAAAGCTGAAGGATACGGATTTCCAATAAGTGTAAAGGCACCTGTTGCCACAGGATTAGGAATATCCCCATTATTTGGTTTGCCTCTAAAGTCGTAAACTTGATTTCCCATGGGCGCGGTTCCAACACCTTTCATGGTGAATCCTAGGCCTGGAGCGATTGCGCCGTTCCTGCCTACGTAAGTCCATTGGGTATAATTGGTTGCCTGAACAAATGTGTAAAGCCAACGGTCTGATATTTGTAAAGGACTAGCAATACTGTTGAATGCTGTCGTGAATCCAACATCATCGCTGCTAATAAGTCCTGTAGGCTCATCAATTAATTCCACTCGAAATGTTGTGTTTCCTGCTGCAACAGTACTACCACCAATTGGCGAACACCAATAGTTATAGGCAAATTGATTGACAGTTCCAGTTTGTTGAACACTTAATTCGCCTAAACCCAAATTACCGACACTGGCATCTTGTAGTAATTGTGCACCATCGCGTAAATATAAATTGCTATTGGCATCCCGTAATTCAACTTCTTGAGTCACGAAAAGTTGCGCATCACTAGCGAAAATATAATGATCGCCACCAACATAAAGCTGGGCGAATCCAGTACAATAAAAGGTAATGAAAATTGTTAAGGAAAGAAGTTTTGTTAACATGACCGTGGATTAATGTCTTAAAGTTAATAGCTACGATATTTATATTTACTTTTGTAAATCTATTTTCGATTAATTGTTAAAAACACCGACAAACAACATGAATATTCCAAGATTTTTCAATTATATTTTCATCTTACTAGGCGGATTGGTAGCAATTTATGCGCAGGCTGGTGAAGCGCAGAACGAGTATTTATTAATTTCTGGGATTGTACTACTCATGATTGGTCTTTATCGCATTTCTAGAAATCTTTCTAGCAAATCAGAAAGTACAGATAAGCCTGATGATTCTCAAGATCTAACTAATTGATTATGAAATTTAAAAAAGGACAAAAAGTATCTGTCTTAGACGACGCTATAAACGGTGTGGTTGCTAAGGTTCATAACGACACTGTTACCATTATCACTACCGAAGGTTTTGAGTTAGAGTTTAAGGCTCATGAGTTGATTTTAGAACAGGATGAGACCATGATTAGAAAAGATATTTTTAATACCGATTTCCAAAAGGTAATTGTTGATAAAGAAATGTCAAAAAAGCCTGGTCCAACTTTTAAAATGAAGTCTAAAGAAACCGAAAAAATGGTCGTGGATTTACATATCCATCAGTTAGTTGAAAACACCAAGCATATGGAAAATTTTGATATGCTCAACCTTCAATTGGACACGGCTAAAAGACGATTGGAGTTCGCCATTTCAAAACGTATGCCGCACATTGTTTTTATTCATGGCGTTGGTGAAGGTGTACTAAAAATGGAGTTACATACTTTATTAAGGCGTTATGACAATATAACTTTTTACGATGCCGATTACAAAATCTTTGGTTTAGGCGCCACCGAGGTGCGTATTTTTCAAAATGTTGCTCCTAATTAAAAATCGGTGTTTTTTGAATGCTTTCTGAAGATACATTTTCACCGAAATCAAAACTGGTTTGGTTTAAAAAGCTGAACTGAATATTGTTTATTGTAATTGTAATAGTGTAAGTTCTGGTTACCGAATGCGGTCTAAATGCAACCGCAGGAAGTTCATCTGATACGTTTGGATTGAGATAATTTGGACCAAAATTAATATCGGTAACATCGTTTCTAGGGTTTTGATCTTGAGGTGCAATTTCTTCATCACGCGTTAAGGTACCATCACCATCATCATCGGTATCAAGATAATCCGGAATGCCATCACCATCAGTATCTAAAGGGTTATTGCCAAAATTTTCATTGATACTATCGGAGTTTAGTTCATCACGTGTTAGCACATTATCGCCATCGTCATCAGCATCTAAGAAATTTGGAATCCCATCGCCGTCCGTATCATCATCAAATAAATTACCATTGCCATTTACGTCTTCAAATTCTGCCGGAACACCGTCATTGTCATCGTCTCTGGCTGTAATGGTTATAATTACGGTTCCACTTAAACTTTCTTCTTCTTTCAAAACATTAATATTGGCTGGAGGAATTGGGTTACAAAACAAATCATTACCACTAACTTCGCTGCTATAGGTTCTGTAATTGAAGCGATCGGTTGTGCCATTTAAAGTGCGTTCAATCACGATGGTGTCTTCAACATCATTTAATATGTCATCAAAATCAAATAAATCATCAACGCTAATTCCGGATAAACTTAGAGCCAATGATTCGTTGCCGTCTTCATTGATTTTAAAGAAAATTATTTGCCCGCACTGTGTAAAAGCAAAAGAATCATCAAAATTAAATTCAACATCTATTATATCACCGTCATTACAGCTAAAACACAGTAAGAGTGCGATTATTATTACTTTGAATTTTTGCATTTTTATTCATGTTTTCAGTCACAAAAATAGTGGAATTAATATATTATAACGTCGCATAATCAGAATAATTTTATTTAGTATATTTTTGCAAGATGCAAACAGTTTATCTAGATAACGCAGCTACCACAGCTCTTAAACCAGAAGTGATTGAAGCAATTACGAATGTGTTGCAGAACAACTTCGGAAACGCTTCGTCATCGCATAGTTATGGACGATCTTCTAAATCGTTAATTGAATCTTGTAGAAAGCAAATAGCTAGCTATTTAAAGGTTTCTGCTTCTGAAATAGTTTTCACTTCAGGAGGTACCGAGGCAGATAATTTGGTGTTATTCAGCGCCATTCGAGATTTGGGCGTCACAGAAATTATTACCTCTAAAATAGAACACCATGCCGTGTTACATACCGTACAGTACTTGCAACAAACACAGAATATTGTAGTGCAATATGTAAACACTGATGCACTTGGTAATATTGATTTAGCCCATCTTGAAACTTTATTGTCATCACCACATAAAAAATTGGTGTCGCTCATGCATATCAATAACGAAATTGGCAATATTTTAGACCTAGTAAAGGTTACCAAATTGTGCAAGTTACATAATGCCTTGTTTCACAGTGATACGGTGCAATCAGTAGGTCATTACCATTTAGATTTAAGCTTGATTCCTGTTGATTTTATAGCCGCAAGTGCGCACAAATTTCATGGTCCGAAAGGTGTAGGCTTTTGTTTTATAAGAAAACATTCAGGCTTAAAACCACTCTTATTTGGTGGCGAGCAGGAGCGAGGCCTTCGTGCCGGAACTGAGAGTATTCATAATATTGTGGGAATGGCTAAGGCTCTTGAACTGGCTTACGATTCACTTGAAAATGAGCAGCAACACATAGAAAATTTAAAACGCTATTTTATTGACAAACTTCAGCAAATTGAAGGGGTTATTTTTAACGGAAATTGTTTAGACTTTCAAAATAGTGCTTATACCATTGTAAATGTTCAAGTGCCTTTAAGCGAAGCCAAAGCCACCATGATGCAGTTTCAACTAGATTTAAAGGGTATTGCCTGTTCTAAAGGCAGTGCTTGTCAAAGTGGAAGTGCACAAGTATCCCATGTACTCGCTGAAATTCAGACTCCTGAAATGTTAAAAAAACCATCAATTCGTTTTTCATTTAGTATTTTTAACAGCAAAGCTGATATTGACTATGTTGTGAAAGTTTTAACCGATATAATTCATTCCTGAAAAATGCTGAATTACAATACCTATTTATTGGATGAAGAAACACCATGGGTAACATTTGTGCACGGTGCAGGTGGCAGTTCGTCTATTTGGTTTAAGCAGATCAGAGCCTATAAAAAGGAGTTTAATGTGTTGGTCTTAGATTTGAGAGGTCATGGCAACAGTAAACCACAACTGAAAGATGCCTTTAATACAAAATACACTTTCGATTCTATAACACACGATATCATTGAAGTGTTGGATCATTTAAAAATTAAAGCTTCGCACTTTGTAGGTATTTCCTTAGGAACGATTTTAATACGTAACCTTGCAGAGATGCATCCTGAGCGTGTTCAAAGTATGATTATGGGCGGCGCCATTATGAAGTTAGACATGCGTTCGCAATTATTAATGCGGGTTGGTGTTATTTTTAAATCGGTGATACCGTATATGTATCTTTACAAGTTGTTTGCGTTTATCATCATGCCTAGGAAAAACCATAAACAGTCAAGATTATTATTTGTAAATGAAGCTAAAAAATTATATCAAAAGGAATTTGTAAGATGGTTTAAACTCACGTCAGAAATAAATCCCCTATTGCGATTTTTTAGAGCGAAGGATATCAAAATACCTACATTATACGTAATGGGAGAACAAGATTATTTGTTTTTACCAACCATTAGAAAAATTTCTGAATCGCACGTTGTTTCTACCTTACTTGTGGTGCCTAATTGTGGACACGTTGTTAATATTGAACAACATGATGTGTTTAATACAGAAACCCTTAAGTTTTTAAAACAGCTCGCTATAGCTTAAAGCTGCGCGGTTAATCGTAAATTAAAAACCCTTGGTGTTAGGAAATTTGGAATAGCGAATTGTGCCTTGCTGTTTACGTCGCGAACCCAAGTATTGGTAATAGAGTTTTGATTGTTGAAGATGTTATAAATTTCAAATCCTATCGATAGGGCCTTAAAATGGCGTTTCCAATTGCTGTATTCTCTTTCAGCGTTTACCATATCGTATAAAAATCCAGCATCCGCACGACGGTAATCTCTTAATCTAAATTGATAATCATAAGGATCGGCATAACTTGGCGATCCACCTGGTACACCAGTGTTGTAAACCAAATTGAGGTACATCTTTAAATCTGGCATATTAGGCACATAATCCTGAAACAAAACGCCAAACTTTAAACGCTGGTCCGTGGGTCGTGAAATAAATCCGCGGTCGTCTATATTTTCTTCTGTTTTTAAATACCCAACACTAAACCAAGACTCTGTTCCAGGCACAAACTCGCCATTAAGTCGCATATCTAAACCATAGGCATAAGCTTCGGCATTGTTGCGAGCGCGGTATCTTATTCGTACGTTTTCTAAGGTGTAAGGATTTACATCGGTGAGTCCTTTGTAATAGGCTTCAGCCACCAGTTTAAAGGGTCTGTCCCACATTTGAAAACTGTGCTCACTTCCCAATACCACATGAAAAGACTGTTGTGCTTTCACTTCTGGTCGCACAATTCCAGATGAATCTCGTAATTCTCGATAAAATGGTGGTTGGTAATACAAGCCGCCTGCCACTCTAAACAAAATATCTTTATTCCAGTTGGGTTTGATGGCGAATTGCGCTCTCGGACTAAATACTGTTTGGGTATTCGATTCGAGTCCGTCGCCGTTAACCGTCCAATTATGCGCTCTTACACCTGCGTTGTAGAACACCTCATGATCGCCGATATATCCGCGTTTACTCCATTGTACCGAAGCTTGTATACGGTCTATTTGAACAAAATTTATGGCACGTATATTTTGAAAGGCAACCAAAGGCCCAGAAAATGGTTCGTATGGTTGGTTATTGGGGATATTGAAATTTGGTGGACGAATCGAAAACCCAGCCGAATCTATAACTTCCCATTCTACCAATCGGTCTCTAAAATCTTCATGGGTGTATTTTAAGGACCATTCTACGGTTGAGCTTTCGTCAATTTTATAGTCACCATTATGTTGAATGGTGGTGATTAAGGCATCCAAATCATTGCGCGCATGGGTGAGTTGCGAACCAATACCTTCGCTAAATTCTACTTCACCTAAATTTTCGTCGCCTATATTAGTATTAACTTCGCCTAATCGGTAGCGCGCTAGAATATCAAAATATTCTTGTTCTGTTGTATGGTAGGTTGAAGCAATAAGTTTGAGCGTTAAATCATCATTTACGAAGTAATTGGCTTTTAATGCGCCAAATAATGTTTGGTACTGCGATTTTTCTTGACCGTCATAAAACACCAATAAGGCAATAGGATTTTGTAGGGTTCCAAAATTGGTTTGTCGATTAGATGGTTCAAAATTGTATTGATTTAAAGAGGCATTTCCAAGAAAATCTAAATGAAATTTATCACTAAAGCGATAGGTCATAAAGGCTTGCGCATCCATAAAAACAGGTTCAACAGCACCTTCCGTTTCTAGTGAACCTAACAATAAACTGTTATCGCGATACCGAATACCTGTAATTGCTGAAAATTTTGAGTCCTTCGAAATGGTTTCAACAGCGATGCTTCCACCGAGCAAACTTAAATCAGCGCGAACACCGAAGTCCACCGGTGTGCGGTAGGTAATATCTAAAACAGAAGAAATTTTATCGCCGTATTTAGCTTGAAATCCACCCGCCGAAAAATCGACATTTTGAACCAAATCCGTATTTACAAAACTCAATCCTTCTTGGTTTCCAGAACGGATTAAAAAGGGTCGGTATACTTCAATTTCATTCACATACACCAAATTCTCATCAAAATTTCCGCCTCTTACAGAGTATTGCGTACTCAATTCATTCGAAATATTAACACCGGGCAATGTTTTCAAAATGTTTTCTACACCCGGTTGCGCTCCTTTTATAGTTCGTAGTACTTCGGGTGAAATACTGGTAACTCCTTCAACATTTTTTCTGGTATTACCTTTTAAAATAACGGTTTCAATTTGTTGAACATTGACCAGCATCACTGGATTAAATTCGAAATCTTGCCCGTTTTTAAGGTTAACTGTGATTTCTATAATTTTATGTGAAATGTGCTTAAAAGTTAGCTTGATATCCTGATTTGAGGGAATTTTTAACAGGTAAAACCCATTAATGTTAGTGGTTGTACCATCGCTGGAACCGGATTGAATGCTAACCTCCGAAATTGGATTTTGAAATTCATCTAAAACAACACCTTTAACTGTTGCAGTTTGAGAAATAAGCATTGTTGGAAATAACAAAACTAAAAGAAAAAGCGTCGTAAAATATGGTTTCAAGCGGCTATAAAATTTACTTTCTAAAAAACGTCGCTTCAAATGTAGTATTATTTCCAACATTATCGGTAACAATAATTTTCAATTCGTTTCTAGTATCAGTAACGACATTATCATTAAAATCGTGCGTGAGTACGCCAGTTTTGTAATCGTATTCCATTAAAATAAACTTATCGTTTACAGTAGCACGGTAACTACCGATTCCAGAAAGATCGTCGCTAATTTTCACTTTTAAGTAGCGATAGTTGCTTAACCATTTACCATTTTGAAAATTCACTGGTGTAACGCTTGGTGCTTTTTCATCAGCTTTCAAAATAAATTGTCCCAGTGTTTTGGTGTAGGCTGTTAGAAGGTCTCCTTTTTTAATAGTAGGAATATAATTGATGTATTTTCTGTATCCAGTTATTTTACCTACAAATAACTTGTTTTTATCGCCGTCTTGATATTGGCTTATATCATAGTTAATTCCAATGTTTTTCTGCAAGGGTATGACATCTTGATGCAAATGAAGTGTATCTCCACTCACTCTAAAATCTAAATTTACATCATCGTAGAATGTATTGTCGGGAATGTAAACAGAAACATGTTGGTCTTCCAAGGTAGTTGCATCATTGGCGTAAATAAAATGATGGTAAGGTCGAGCGATTATTTTTTGTAGCTTTTCTTCTGGTTTATCACCCTTGACCTTGACCGATACGGTTGAGGTGTTTCCATGAAAATCACTCACAACAATCTTATAAATATTGTTGATGCTGTCTTCAACCTTTAAATAGCCGTTATCTATAACATCTTTATACATACTTAAAGGATTGTTAGGCTCAACAAATAGTTTTTTCACAAAAGAGCGATTTGTTTTATAAAACTCATAATCAACAAGTCGATTTAGATGTGAGGTTTCATCAAAGCTAAATCGCTTAAAATCAATTTCAAAATTTTTAATACCGTTAACAGTCGTTGTAATATTACTAACCCCATTTTTGTTGGCTGCTAAATCTTGCTGATCGTAGGTAGTAACCCCAAATCCAATATAACCGTAAGCAGTAAGCGGTTCAACTTCAAAGTTAGCGTTACCTCTTGGGATAAGACGCAATTCAGTACGTTCATTTTTACCATTAATAAAACTGTTAGCATCTTTCGGATAAGCATAGAACTTTTGAATTGTTGGAGGCTTAGTGTCTTTAACATCAATACCAAACAACAATGGGTTGATAGGGCGTTCTAAATTGTCGCGAATTTCAAAATGCAGATGCGGACCACCAGAGCTACCAGTATTTCCAGAAAAGGCAATAATATCTCCTTGGCTAACGATTAGTTCATCAGCTTGTGGGAATAATTCAATTTCATAAGTGCCACGCTCATATTGTATATTTTTAAGGTAGGTTTCTAATTTGGGTTCTAATTTTTGTAAATGTGCATAAACGCTTACATAACCATTAGGGTGTGTAATATATAAAGCTTTTCCATAGCCGTAGTGTGCAATTTTAATTCTACTCACATAACCATCGGCGACGGCATAGACTTTCATGCCTTCTACCTGTTGTGTTTTTATATCGAGTCCGGAATGAAAATGGTTGTTACGCAATTCACCAAAAGTACCCGACAAAACAGTAGTAATATCTAAAGGATTGATAAAATAATCCTGCGGATACCGTGACTGACCCAATGCTAATTGTATTGGTATGAGTAAGATGAAGTAATATTTCATGATGAGGGATTTAACAGCTAAATTATTAATTTAGTTGGTATTAACCATACAATAGCTAAACAATTTATTAATAAACACTTAACAATCTTTATGCCGTTTCTTAAAATTTTTTGTAAAACAATTGTTATATATCAATACTAATATTAACTTTGTTAACGAAGTATTGAATTTTATAAATGAGTAAAATTGAAGATATTGTTGATTCGTTAGAGAATAAAATCAGTAAGATTTTACACCGACAGGAGGTTTTAAAGCAAACTAATGTCAAGTTATCTGAAGAATTAGAACAATGCCAACAAAAAGTATTATTACAACAAGAACAATTAAACTCTTGGGTTCAAAAATACGAATCACTCAAAGTTGCAAATTCAATGCTTGGCAGTGATGATAATAAACGAGAAACTAAGCTCAAAATAAATACGCTAATTAGAGAAATTGACGATTGTATTGCGCAATTGTCAGAATAACAAACGATGCCAGAGCCATTAAAAATTAAGCTTTCAGTTGCCAATAGAGTGTATCCGCTTACTATTGACCCAAGCCAAGAAGAAGGTTTAAGAATTGCGGCAAAGAAAATTGAAACTATGATTAGCCAATTTGAGCAAAACTACTCAGTGCGCGACAAGCAAGATGTTTTAGCCATGTGCGCTTTACAATTTGCAGCACAAGTAGAACAAAAAACAATAGATAAAGCATATGTTAATGGAGAAGTTGAAAATAAGCTGGTTGCTTTAAATGATTTGCTTCAAGAACATTTAAGCTCGTAAACGTTCTTTAAAATACAAAGGTTACTGCCTACATTAGTTATTATTTTTTTGATAAACTCAACGTTAATTCTTTAAAAAGGGTGAGTTTAAGTTGTGAAAGCGTGCTGCCACGAGCAGATTTTTAAGCAGCTTGTTAGCCCTAAACTTGTTTTTAAGGAGTTTATACAGAATCCAAAGCTGATGTAGGTTTTTTTTTACGATTAATTTAAATATAAACATGGACATTAATACAATACTAATCATAGTTGCAACCCTTGTGGCTGGTTTGGTAATCGGTTATCTTATAGCCAAATCACTCGAAAAAGCAAGTGCATCTAAGTTGATAGAATCAGCAAAATCGGAAGCAGATGTAATTTTAAAACAAGCCGCCGCTGAAGGTGAAAGCCTGAAAAAGGATAAAATCCTACAGGCCAAAGAAAAATTTATAGAATTAAAAGCTGCGCACGAAGAAGTCATTTTATCACGTGATAAAAAAATGGCAGAGGCCGAAAAACGCACCCGCGACAAAGAATCTCAGGTGTCTGGCGAGTTGGCCAAAAGTAAAAAGATAAATCAAGATTTAGAAGACAAGATAAAGGACTACGATTTCAGACTTGAATTCTTAGAAAAGAAAAAAGTAGAAATTGAAAAAGCACAGAAAAGTCAAATAAAGCAACTTGAAGTGATTTCAGGTCTATCAGCTGAAGATGCCAAACAACAACTCATCGAGTCATTAAAAGGCGAAGCAAAATCCGATGCCATGGCCTACGTTCAAGACACCATTGAAGAAGCCAAACTCACCGCGCAACAAGAAGCTAAAAAAATCATCATCAATACCATTCAGCGTATTGGTACTGAGGAAGCGATAGACAATTGTGTGTCGGTTTTCAATATTGAATCAGATGATGTTAAAGGTAGAATCATCGGTCGCGAAGGTAGAAACATCCGCGCTATTGAAGCTGCCACTGGAGTAGAAATTATTGTGGACGACACACCCGAAGCCATTATTTTATCTTGCTTTGACTCGGTTAGACGTGAAGTAGCAAGATTGTCCTTACATAAATTGGTAACTGATGGTCGTATCCATCCGGCGCGAATTGAAGAAATCGTTCAGAAAACTCAAAAGCAAATTGAACAGGAAATTATAGAAGTTGGTAAACGTACTGTCATCGATTTGGGAATTCATGGTCTACATCCTGAATTGATCAAGTTAGTAGGGCGTATGAAATACCGTTCATCGTACGGACAAAATCTATTACAACACTCGCGTGAAGTAGCAAAACTCTGTGGCGTAATGGCAGCAGAATTAGGGTTAAATACCAAACTAGCCAAACGCGCCGGATTGTTGCATGATATTGGTAAAGTGCCAGATTCTGAAGCCGACATGGAAACACCGCATGCCATTTTAGGAATGCAGTGGGCTGAAAAATATGGCGAAAAACCAGAAGTGTGTAACGCCATTGGCGCTCACCACGACGAAGTAGAAATGACTACTTTGCTGTCACCAATCATTCAAGTTTGTGATGCTATTTCAGGTGCTCGACCTGGTGCAAGACGTCAAGTATTGGATTCATACATTCAACGTTTAAAAGATTTAGAAGATGTAGCCTTTGGTTTTAACGGTGTTAAAAAAGCCTATGCTATTCAAGCAGGTAGAGAATTGCGAGTAATAGTAGAAAGCGAAAAAGTTTCCGACGAAGTAGCCGCCAAACTATCGTTTGAAATCTCTCAAAAAATACAAACGGACATGACCTACCCAGGTCAGGTTAAAGTAACCGTAATTAGAGAAACCAGAGCCGTCAACATAGCTAAGTAATCTCAAAAAAACATATATAATTAAGCTGCCAATAGGTGGCTTTTTTTTGTTAAGATTTCCTTAATCTACTTATAAAATCAAGCATTCCTTTGGCTAGGCATATATAATCTGTACTTTTGCAATAATTTACAGCACAATGCTATGAGTTGAAATTTTAAAATCAAATTTATGAGCCAAGTAAAAGAAAACAACACTGTAAAAGTACATTACACAGGGAAAATAACAGCCAACGGTCAGGTGTTTGACAGTTCCTTAGAACGCGAACCTTTAGAGTTCACCTTAGGTCAGGGTCAGTTAATTCCTGGTTTTGAAAACGGCGTTGTTAACATGAAACTAAACGAAAAGAAAACCATTAATATCCCGAAAGAAGAAGCTTACGGAGAAGTTCGTGAGGAGCTTTTTCAAGAAGTGAACAAGGAGGAATTACCTCAAGATATGGAGCCAGAAGTTGGTATGGGTTTGGTGTCTCGTGGTCCCGACGGCCGTGAGCATCAACTGCGTGTTGCCGAAGTTAAAGAAGCTAGCATCATTGTAGATGCCAACCATCCCTTGGCTGGTCAAGATTTAACTTTCGAAATTGAAGTTTTAGAAATTAAATAATTCTCAGCTACCGCGCGATTCTATCGCATAGTTTTTATATTTAAATTATTATAAAGGTAATGTTCTATTTGGGCGTTACCTTTTGCTATTTATATAGGTTGCATAACATGAAAACTTATGTTAAGGCAAAAGGTCGGGCTTTCCGCACTCGCGTCCCTCTTGCATCGGGAGCGCTCAAACAGTGCTGCAATCCCTAACGCAAATTAAATTCCATGCCGATAACTATTGGGACCAAATCCCAAAAAATAATCTCCTACCATACGATTCTATCACGTGGTGTGAAAATCTAACTGCAATTCACATTTCAAAAAATTTAACGAGACCGTCGCGGATGAAATTTCGTCAACACCTCTTTTAAATGACTGCGATCTATGTGCATGTAAATTTCGGTGGTGGTGATACTTTCATGACCTAGCATCATTTGTATGGCACGCAAATCGGCACCGTTTTCTAATAAATGAGTAGCAAAGGAATGTCTGAAGGTGTGCGGCGAAATGGTCTTGTTTAAATTGATGTCTTCAGCTAGATTTCTAATAATGGTAAAAATCATAGCACGCGTTAGTTGTTTCCCACGGTTATTTAAAAACAAGGTATCCTGAAAACCTGGTTGAATATTGATATGCGTTCTAACTTCATTAATATAGGTGTTGACGAGTTGTTGTGTTGAAGCACTGATTGGTACAAAGCGTTGTTTGTTACCTTTTCCAGTAACCTTTATAAAACCTTCTTCAAAAAACAAATCTGACAATTTTAAAGTAGTCAATTCGCTTACGCGAAGGCCACAGCTGTAAAGGGTTTCTAAAATGACCTTATCGCGTTCGCCAATTCTCACACCGTTATACTCGCGCGATAAATCGATGGCGGCGATTAGATGATCTATATCTTTTAAGCTTAACGTATCGGGTAATTTTCGGCCCAATCTAGGAGATTCTATTTGATCAACCGGATTGTCCTTACGGTAACCTTCAAAAACCAAATAGTTAAAAAAACTTCGGATACCCGAAATCAGTCTTGCTTGCGATCTGGCATTGATAGATTTTGAGGTGTCGTAAATAAAATCGGTTAAAGTTTGTTGGCTAATATTAGTTGGTGAAGCCTTTGGTTCGTAATTACTTATAAACAACATGAGTTTTTGGATGTCAAAAGCATAATTATCTATAGAATGTTGAGAGAGACCACGTTCTATTTTTAAATAATTCTTAAAATCTTGTAGGGTATTTTGCCAATTCATGGTTTAAAAATACGATAATAACTTAATTTTAGGGCTTAAATTCACACTTAAACGTTAGGAATGCACTAAATAAATGTTAATAACTTTAATTATAAAACATTCAAATATAAATAATTACATTTTTATGTTAATAAAAATGTTAACAACGCGCAGCAAATATTACTAAAATCACCAAAATTTTAGTTAGTTTGTGGTAATCAATTTTAAAACTTAAAGATTATGAAACAACTAATGATTGCTGCTGTTGCAGTGTTTGCATTTGCACAAGTAAATGCACAAGAATTTAAAGGAGGTATTAACCTCGGATTGCCAATTGGTGATGCGGGAGACGCTTACACATTTAATATTTCTGCGGACTTAAGTTATTTATGGGATGTAGCTGAAAGCTTTAAAGCAGGTGCAGCCACAGGTTATTCACATTCTTTTTTAGATTCAGATTTTGAAGGTGATGCCTTTTCTTTTATTCCAATTGCTGCTGCTGCTCGTTATTCGTTTTCAGATGATTTTGCAGTGGGAGCAGATCTAGGTTATGGACTTGGAATCAGTCCAAGTGGTAACGATGGTGGATTTTATTATGCACCAAGGTTACAGTACAGTTTTACAGAGTCGCTAGCATTGGTCGCTGCTTACAGAGGTGTTAGCCTTGATGGGGGTTCTTTCGATTTAATTACCTTAGGTTTAGAGTTTGGTTTTTAACCACAATCAATTAAATAATAATTTAAAAGGAAGCCAATCGGCTTCTTTTTTTTTACTGAACATTCAACTTCTCATTTAATTTTTTTGAAGTTCAAAAACATTAAAAATCACAAACTATGTTAAAGACTGTTAATGCTTGGTCGATATATTGTTTCTGAACGTATATCTATCATATTAACCTTAAACTTATGATTATGAGAAAATTAATTTTTGCAGTATCAGTATCTATATTATGTATTATTCAAGTCAACGCACAAGCGGATAGCACTAGTCCCGCATTGGGAATTAAAGGCGGTTTAAACCTTGCAACCATTGCTGGCGATGATGTTGATGATTTAGATTCCAGAACAAGCTTTAATGCTGGTATTTTTATGGAATTTACAATTAGTGAACGCTTTTCATTTCAACCTGAATTATTGTATTCTGGTCAAGGATTTACAATTCTAACCAGAAATCAGGACAATATTTTTGATACAGATGAAAATGTTGAATTTCAGTTAGCCTACATCAATTTACCTTTGATGGCTAAGTTTTATTTAATTGAGGGCTTATTTATTGAAGCCGGTCCGCAATTTGGATATAAATTGAGTGAAAAAATTGACTCACAACCACAAGATGGTGGTGGTGATACTGAAGTTGACCGTGACGATTCTTATATTAAAGATTTTGATACCAGTTTGGCATTAGGCGCTGGTTACAAATTCAATAGTGGCTTCTTCGTTTCTGGGAGATATACTTACGGATTAACCAACATTTATAAGGATAATACTATTTTTGAAAATGTTGATGCTAATAACGCCGTTTGGCAATTTGGTTTAGGATTTTCTTTCTAAATTTTTTATAAATACAATTATAAAACCGAAGTTGATGCTTCGGTTTTTTTATGCCTAATATTTATGTAAGTTTTTTCTTGCGTAAAAGCTTGTATAATTCTACATTCGCCTCAAATTTATAACCATTAACAACTCAACTCTATTATGAAAAACTTATTTATTTTCCCATTTTTTACGTTTTTAGTATTTTTTAATTTAAATGCCCAATCTACTAAAGGTGATATTACCTTAGCGCCGCAGATTGGATTAAATCTTTCTACTTACACATCCGATGCTTCCTATGGCATAAGAACCAGTTTTGCTGGCGGTGTTATTGGTGAGTATTATTTTAGCGATCGTTGGAGTTTGCGTTCTGGATTGCTATTCGATCCAATGGGAGCAGAAGATGATTTTAATAATACCGATAAGCTTAATTATTTAAGTATCCCATTACAAGCAAATTGGCATTTTGGCAAAAACAGAAATTGGTTTCTAAATTTTGGACCATATGCTGCTTTTTTACTTAGTGCTAATTCAGAATTAAGTGATGGTCAAGAAATTGATGTCAAAGATTTTGTTTCTAAAATGGATATCGGTTTTGGCGTTGGTATAGGCTACAAGTTTGATGTGAGTGAAAATCTTCAATTAAGCATCGATTATCAAGGATACGGTGGATTTATTAATGTTGATGATTCTAATTCTGTTCCATTCGATATTACAAATGCAAGAAGCTCATTTAACGTTGGTGCCATTTTTAAAATTTAATAATAGTATTTTGAATATTTTAAAACCGAAGTTGACGCTTCGGTTTTTTTATTTCCATTTCTCATATCTTTTATAGGTTGCTAGGGATTTGTTTAAATCATATAATATTCCAATAATTTATTGATAACAATTGGTTAACCTTAAGATAATACTTACAGCCTTTGATGGCATAATGATTGGTATTTGGTTCACTTTAAAATTCCATATTAATTAGTTAAAACAAGTCTTTTCAATATCGGGATACTAATTTTAATTTAACATTAATACTTAATTTTATGAAAAAATTTTTTGTTTTAGGATTCATTTGCATCACTTTTCAATTCAATGCTCAAGAAAATAATACTGCTAATGATTTTGGTTTTAATCAAAAAGACGTTTTTGTAACAGGTACTATTTCTTTCTTCTCAACGGACAGCAATACTGATGGCTTTTCGATTAATGAAAGATTTGGTGTTGACGCAAGTGTAGGTCGCTTCTTTACTGACCATATAGCCGCTGGAATATCCGCTGGATTTTCTGTGCAAAATAATGGAGAAAGAACTAATAATAGCTATAATATAGGTGTTTTTGGTCGCTATTATGCAACTCCCGAAAACCGATTTTCCTTATTTGGTGAATTGAACGCTATTTATGCAAATAGTGAAGGAATTACACCATCGTTGGCGTCATATGGTTATTCACTCACTATCGCACCTGGTATAAATTATTTCTTATCCAATGCCTTCGCACTTCAAGCTAGATTTGGTCAATTAGGCTACAACTATAACACATTTAAGGATTCTGATGCAGAGGTAAGTACGTTTGATTTTCGTCTCAATCTTAGCAACATCAATTTTGGGTTACTTTATAAGTTTTAGATAAAATTTATATCAATAGAGCCGAAGTACTTGTCTTCGGTTTTTTATTGTCCAATTTTTATATCTTTACCTAATGAAGAAACTCATGATCATTAATGGTCCCAATCTCAATCTTTTGGGCGTAAGAGAACCAGAAGTTTACGGTAGTTTGTCGTTTACTAATTTTTTAGAATTGCTTCAAAAGAAGCATAGTAATCTTCAAATTGATTATTTTCAATCTAATATAGAAGGTGAAATTATCGACAAGCTTCACGAAGTTGGGTTTTCTTTTGATGGTATTATTTTAAACGCAGCCGCTTATACACATACCTCAGTAGGCATTGGTGATGCTGTAAAAGCTATTAAAACGCCGGTGGTTGAAGTTCATATTTCTAACACCTTTTCGCGCGAAAGTTTTAGACATCAATCTTATATTTCACCTCATGCCAAAGGCGTGATTATTGGCTTTGGTTTACAAAGTTATGAATTGGCTATTGAGAGTTTATTGAAATAATATTTTTTAGCTAATTGTTAATTCAACATTTATTATCAGTCTTAAAAGGTGTTCCACCGATCTCGCTGATTGGCGTAGAAAAAATGATTCATCACTTAAGGTATAATGTTCTAGAACAAATATCTGCGATAATTTGCGCCATCAGCGGGAAATAAAATCAATCACATTTTTTAGCGCAATCTATCCCATATTCTTAAAATTTATCAAAAACCCAAGCCTATAAGATTTTTTCTTAGTATTTTGTAGCTTAATGTTTTACAATGAATAATTGATTTCTAAAAATTTGATATGAAATACTTCTATAGCCTTTTATTCGGTTTTACCTTTTTGTTACATTCGGCTGTTGCTCAAACCGACGCTGAGTTTGGTGTGAAAGGCGGTTTAAACCTCACCTTTTTTAAAGTAACCGAAGCCAGTTTTGGCGATAACATTGAAACTGATACAGGTTTTTACATCGGTACTTTTATGGAATTTCCTATTGATGCATTCTTCTCCATTCAACCAGAAGCTTTATACGTAGGTATTGGCGATTTTAATTTTATTAATGTCCCAATTTATGCCAAATACGAGGTGGGCAGAAATTTCCACTTAATGGCAGGCCCAAGTATCAATTACTTTTTCGATTTATTTAATGCGAAGCTTAAAATCGGCGCCGATATTAGTACAAGTTACGATCTAACACCCAAACTAGACGCGCACATTAAATTTGCTTTAGGGTTTGAAGAAATTTCACCCAATGGTTTGTTTTTTGGTTTGGGTTATAAATTATAGCACCAAAGGCATCACAAAAAAAAAGGCTGTTCGAACGAACAGCCTTTTTGCATTAACAAGGACGTTACAAGGCACTTGTTTGTTATGTATTTATTATATTATAAGTGAATCACTTCGCCATAAGCATCTGCTACGGCTTCCATTACTGCTTCACTCATGGTTGGATGTGGATGAATGGCTTTTAAAACTTCGTGACCTGTGGTTTCAAGTTTTCTACCTAAAACAGCTTCTGCAATCATATCAGTAACACCAGCTCCAATCATATGGCAACCCAACCATTCGCCATACTTGGCATCAAAAATCACTTTTACAAAACCATCTTTGGCACCAGAAGCACTTGCTTTTCCAGAGGCTGAAAACGGGAACTTACCAACTTTTATGTCGTATCCTTGTTCTTTAGCTTGCTTTTCGGTTAAACCAACGCTTGCAATTTCTGGTGAACAATAGGTGCAACCTGGAACATTACCGTAATCAATAGGCTCAACGTGATGGCCAGCTATTTTTTCAACGCATAAAATTCCTTCAGCCGAAGCTACATGCGCCAAAGCTTGTCCGGCAGTAATATCGCCAATAGCGTAATAACCTGGAATGTTAGTTTGGTAGTAATCATTCACTAAAACTTTATCGCGATCAACAGCAATCCCAACATCCTCTAATCCTATGTTTTCTATATTTGATTTGATACCAACAGCCGATAAAACAATATCAGCTTCCAGTACTTCTTCACCTTTGGTAGTTTTTACTGTGGCTTTTACACCTTTGCCCGAAGTATCCACTTTAGTAACTTCAGCTGATGTCATGATTTTAATACCACTTTTTTTGAAAGAACGTTCTAGTTGTTTAGAAACGTCTTCATCTTCAACGGGCACAATATTTGGTAAATATTCTACGATGGTAACTTCTGTTCCCATAGCATTGTAGAAGTAGGCAAATTCAACACCAATCGCACCAGAACCAACAATAATCATTTTTTTAGGTTGACTTTCTAAAGTCATGGCTTTTCTGTATCCAATTACTTTTTCACCATCTTGAGGCAAACTAGGCAACTCTCTAGAACGGGCGCCAGTTGCTATAATGATATGGTCGGCACTGTAATCTTTTCCATCTACTTCAACTTTTTTACCAGGCTTAAGTTTTCCAAGACCTTCAATAACGTCTATTTTGTTTTTTTTCATCAAAAACTGTACGCCTTTGCTCATCCCATCAGCTACGTTTCTGCTGCGTTTAACTACTGCATTAAAATCTTTATCAGCTCCTTTCACGGTTAAACCATAATCTTCGGCGTGGTTTAGGTATTCAAATACTTGCGCCGATTTAAGTAATGCCTTGGTTGGAATACAACCCCAATTCAAACAAACACCACCTAAACTTTCTTTTTCAACAATCGCAACTTTAAAGCCCAATTGAGATCCTCTAATAGCTGTAACATAACCTCCAGGTCCACTTCCTATAACAATAATATCGTATTTACTCATTTGATTTTTCTTTGAAAATTTTAAAGCACAAATTTATAAAATTCAAAACTGAATTTACTATAAAGCATGCGCAAATTAGCGTTGTTTAAGTTCAAGGTAATAAAAAGGAAGGCTTATATTTTAATTGAATTTTTTTTTAAGAAGTAATTCTCTTATAATAAGTGTAGATAAAATTACACAGCGTATAGTTTATGACGATTTAAAATAGTGCCTTCTATTTGTCTAAAGTCTATGATTTTGCATCTTTAAATTTAGCCTCATTAAAGCTATCCGATGCACCTTTTGGAATTGACAATGACTGCCAATCTGCACCTTTTATTTGTATTCCAATTAACACAATTTGCCCAATGTGATAAGGATAATGCGCCATTTGTCGATTGATGGCATCTACAACCCTGTGTGGCTCATTTCTAATATGAATAATGCGTTCCAAATCTTCATCGGTTAAAGCATTTATCGCTTCAAAAAAGCAATCCCAGCCTTTCTTCCAAATGCTTTTGAGATTGTCTTTAGAAAGAAATTCATGTTCAAACTCAGTGTCTCTCTCGCGCCAAATTTTTTCACCATCTTCGGTAAACATGTTCGTCCAACGACTTAACATATTGCCAGAAATGTGCTTTGCAATGGTAGCTATACTATTGGTTTCTTTTGAAAACTGCCAGTTTAGCTCTTCATCCGTGAGTCTTTCAAAAGTTTGGTCTGCCAAACTTTTAAAGTAGTTTAACTGTTTAATGACGCTTAGGAGATATGTGTTTTCCATTATTCTTTAGGAGTTGATTATTCGCTTTTAACAAATTCTAAAGCAGCCCCATTAATGCAATGTCTTTTGCCAGTGGTATTTTTTGGGCCATCGTTAAATACATGTCCTAAATGTCCGCCACATGTCGCGCAATGCTCTTCGGTGCGGGCATAACCTAAGTCGTAATCGGTTGAAAAAGCCACATTACCTTTTATTTCTCTATCAAAGCTTGGCCAACCAGTTCCTGAATCAAATTTATGTTCGCTTTTAAATAAAGGTGTTTCGCAAGCCGCACAAACATAAATACCAGATTCTTCGTTCTTGTTTAACGGACTTGTAAAAGGTCTTTCGGTCCCTGCTTCTCTTAAAACATAGTATTGTAAATCAGACAGCTGAGCTTTCCATTCGGCTTCGGTTTTGGTGATTTTGTACGTAGTTTCAGCATCATTTTTTTGTTGAGCGTTTCCGTTACAATTCAACAAAATACTAGTAAACAGTAATAAGGATAATTTCTTCATAGTTATTTTTTGTGTAAATATAAGTTGGATAGAATTAATAAATTCAGCATTTAACCAAATATTTATATTGATTTTAGTCGCTATACAATCGATAATTTCCTATTTTTATAAACTTATTGTTAAACTATCTCTTTTCTAAATATAAGTCATTAAATTTTCTGTAGAAACATAAAAATTTACAGTTAAAAAGCTGATTGATGTTTTAAAATGGGATTTAAAATAAACCACAAACCAACCTAATGAAAGTACTTTTATATACCAAAGAATTTCCACCAAATGTTTATGGTGGCGCAGGTGTTCATATAGAATATTTATCAAGAGAATTGGCCAAATTAATGCAAGTTGAAGTGCGTTGTTTTGGTGAACAAGATGTGCAAGATGGAACTTTATCTGTTAAGGGTATTTCGTTAAACGGCGATGACTTTAAATCGTCTGAGACTCAATTGCAAGCAATATTTAAAACCTTGCAAACTAATATTTTAATGAATGCAGAGACCACCGATGCGCAGTTGGTACATTGCCACACGTGGTATGCGCAATTTTCGGGTATTATTGCTAAGTTGTGTTATGGTATTCCGTTGGTAATAACTACGCATTCTTTGGAACCGTTACGCCCTTGGAAGCGTGAACAGCTAGGTAGAGGTTATGACATGTCGTCATGGATTGAAAAAACCGCCATTGAAATGGCCGATGCGGTAATTGCCGTTTCCAAGGAAACTAAGCAGGAAGTGCTTCAATATTTTAATGTGGACGAAAAAAAAGTAAAGGTTATTTACAATGGTATCGATTTAAAACAATATGTTGCCACATCTGAGACCTCTGTTTTGGATAAATATGGAATTGATAAAATAAAACCCTACGTTTTATTTGTTGGCCGAATCACACGCCAAAAAGGTATCATTCACTTGGTAAATGCCATAAAGTATTTAGACAAAAACATTCAAATAGTATTATGCGCTGGCGCACCCGACACGCCTGAGATCGCCAAAGAAATGGAAATTAGCGTTAATGCTGCAAGAAAGGAAAGAAGCAATATTTTTTGGATTGATGAAATGTTGGATAAGCCAAGTGTTATTCAATTGTATTCGCACGCCGATGTATTTTGTTGTCCATCTATTTACGAACCTTTTGGTATTATAAATATTGAAGCCATGGCTTGCAATACTGCTGTAGTTGCAAGTGCTGTTGGTGGTATAAAAGAGGTTGTGGTTAACGGCGAAACAGGAATATTAGTACCGTTAGAACAACAGAAAGAAGCACCTTTTGAGCCAGTAAATCCGGATAAATTTTCTAGGGATTTGGCAAAAGCTGTAAACTCAATAGTGCAGAATAAACCGCTTAGAGAAACCATGGCAAAAAATGGCAGAAAACGTGTTGAAGAAACCTTTGACTGGGTTGCTATTGCAGAAGAAACGAAATCACTATACAATCAATTAATCAACTAGATATGTACAACGATAAAGTAATAAACATTATTTTAGGTGGCGGACAAGGTTCGCGATTATTTCCTTTAACCGAAAAACGTTCCAAACCAGCAGTAGCAATTGCAGGTAAATATCGGCTTGTGGATATTCCTATTTCAAATTGTATTAATTGCGGACTTAAACGCATGTACGTATTAACACAGTTTAATTCTGCATCCTTAAATAAGCATATCAAAAACACCTATCATTTCAGCTTTTTTAGCGAGGCGTTTGTGGATGTGTTAGCTGCAGAACAAACAATCACAAGTGATAAGTGGTTTCAAGGTACGGCTGATGCCGTACGCCAAAGTATGCACCACTTTTTAAACCATAATTTTGAGTATGCTTTAATTCTTTCGGGGGACCAGCTTTATCAAATGGATTTTAACGAAATGATTCAACAACATATCAACTCCAAAGCGCATATTTCAATCGCTACACAGCCAGTAAATGCAAAAGAAGCCACGGCATTTGGGATTTTGAAATCGAATGCCGACCAGCTAATTACGTCTTTTATTGAAAAACCATCTTCAGAAGAATTGCCTGGTTGGGAATCGGAAGTTACTGAAGAAATGAAAAATGATGGCAGAGAATATCTCGCCTCCATGGGTATTTATATTTTCAATAGGGATGTGTTGATTAACTTGATGAACAACCCAAATACAGTTGATTTTGGTAAAGAAATAATACCGCAGTCTATTCACACACACAAAGTGGTGAGTTACCAATATCCTGGTTATTGGACAGATATCGGTAATATTGAATCCTTTTTTGAAGCCAATCTCGGACTTACCGACGATATTCCGAAATTCAATCTTTATGATAAAGATAAGCGTATTTATACCCGTGCCAGAATGCTGCCGACATCAAAAATCAGCAATACCAGTCTAAAAAATGCAGTAATTGCCGAAGGCTGTATCATTCACGCTTCTAAAATTGAGCGATCGGTTATAGGGATTCGATCAAGAATCGGAAAAGATTCTGCTATTTCAAACACCTATATGATGGGAAATGACCAGTACGAAACCCTCGACGAAATTGCTTCAAACAACATTGAAATTTTATTGGGTGTTGGTGAACGTTGCGTTATTAACAACGCTATTATCGATAAAAATTGCCGAATTGGTGACGATGTTCAAATAGTTGGAGGCTCGCACCTTGAGGATAAAGAAACTGATATGTATATTATAAAAGATGGCATTGTGGTTGTTAAAAAGGATGCCGTTATTCCTAAAGGTTATGTGATTTGATAAACGGCTTTCCAATTTCCTTTGTTATAAAACAGGTTATACTGTAATTTCATTATTTTTACTCAAAATTTTATTTACTTTTTTATGCAAAATCAAAAACGAGTAGTTATAGATTACGTTTCGCCACAATTGAATAACGGCGAGTTATTTATTAAAAGAGTTTTAAATGAAGTAGTTAATATCCATGCCCATGTTTTGGTAGATGGTCATGATGTAATTGCCGCATCGGTATTGTACAAACACGAAAAAGAAAAAGCCTGGCAGGAAGTTCGCTTACACCATACTGTTAATGACGAATGGCAAGGTAGTTTTTCAGTTGAAAAGCAAGGTTTCTACATTTATAAAGTAGAAGGTTGGGTTGATTATGCACTCAACTGGCAACATGGTATAGAACGCAAAATTGATGACAAGCAACATGTAAAGTCAGAGCTTTTGGAAGGAATAGAATTACTAAAACCTCTATTACATAATTCCACCAACGAAGAATCAAGTTACCTTCAACATTGCATAGATATATTTTCAAAAGAAGCACAATATTCAGAAGCAATAGTTGAAGCGAAAAGTGAACGATTAAATCACATCTTACTAAAATACCCGGAAAAACATTTGGCAAACATCTCAAAAGATTATCGGGTTTATGTCGATAGACTAAAAGCAAGATTTAGCACTTGGTATGAGTTCTTTCCGCGTTCAGCTTCGGAACATAAATACGCGCATGGTACATTTAAAGACTGTGAACGCTTACTGCCTCGAGTAGCAGATATGGGATTTGATGTGTTGTATTTTCCACCAGTGCATCCTATTGGAGAAGTGAATAGAAAAGGTAAAAACAATACTACCCAAGCCAAGAAAGGCGATGTTGGTTCGGCCTGGGGTATTGGTTCTCAATATGGCGGACATAAAGATTTGCATCCGCAACTGGGCTCGATAGATGACTTTAAAAATCTCATTGCAAAAGCTAAAGATCTAGGTATCGAGATAGCAATGGATTACGCCCTACAGGCAGCACCTGATCATCCTTGGGTTAAAAGTCATCCACAGTGGTTCAAATGGCGACCAGATGGAACCGTTCAGTACGCCGAGAACCCGCCCAAAAAATACCAAGACATTCTTCCTATTTATTGGGAAACTGAAGATTACGAGAATCTCTGGAAAGAATGTTTAGATACTTTATACTATTGGATAGACTGTGGTGTCAACGTATTTAGAGTAGACAATCCGCATACAAAACCTTATTATTTTTGGAATTGGATTATCGATGAGGTAAAGAAAAAACATCCAGATGTACTGTTTTTAGCCGAAGCATTTACCAGACCAAAAGTAATGCACCAACTAGCCAAACAAGGTTATACACAATCTTATACTTATTTTACATGGCGAGACAACAAGCATGAATTAATCCAGTACGTTGAAGAACTTACCAAAACTGATCAGCGTGAATACATGAGGCCTAACTTTTGGCCTAACACGCCGGATATCAACCCGTATCATTTGCAAGGCGCTAACGAATCGAAGTACATTCAGCGTTATGTTTTGGCAGCAACTTTAAGTTCTAATATTGGCATTTACGGTCCTGTTTTCGAGCAAATGATTAGTGATGCTATTCCTGGCAGAGAAGAATATCTTAACTCTGAAAAGTTTCAAATTTATAATTACGACTGGTTTAAAGAAAACAAACTAACCACCATTATAAAAAAAGTAAACCAAATACGACACCAACACCCAGCACTGCAGCAAACCAATAATATTAAATTTTGCCATATAGAAAACAATAACTTAATGGCATTTTATAAATGGGATGATTCCAAGTCAAATGAGTTGTTGATAGTTATTAGTTTAGATCCTTATTACGCACAACAAGGCTCCGTGCAATTACCACTTGCAGATATGGGTATTGGTGCTGGACATCATTTAGTAGTTAAAGATTTAATTACTTCTAGTAGTTATACCTGGCATAACGAGTGGAATTTTGTAGAGTTACACCCAACATTACCATTTCATATATTTAGCATTCACAAATAAATATGGCAAAAGCGAAACCAAATCCCACCAGTCTTCAGCCACCATATAATTTTGATGTGGAGTGGAATGTGTTAATGGAAAACGAAAATTTTGTAAAGGTTTTCCTTTCGGATGTTTTAGAAGATTACATTGTTAAGCAACGCTGGTATGGTGGTAAAGCGAGCAAATTAAAATACATTGAATTATCAGAGTTTTTTAAAATTCAACAGTTTGATGAAGTTTATTACGGTCTTATTTTAGAAGTCAATTTTAAGGAAGCCTTTTATCAGCATTATTTTTTGCCAATTGCCTTTGTTTCCGATCCTGATTTTGCAACGGACAATCGAATTTTGCCAATAAGTATCAAAGGTCAAGAAGGTTTTATTATTGATGCGATAAATCTTGAAGCGTTCAGAAAATTGGTCTTTGAACGGATTCTTTCAGCCTTACCAAACGACAAAACCCATGTTCAGTATCACAAAAGTTTACTTTTTGACAATTGCCAATACGAAACCTCCCGATTTATGGGATTGGAGCAAAGCAATACGTCCATTGTTTACAACGAAAAGTATGTAATGAAGTTTTTTAGACGCATTTATGCCGATAAAAATCCAGATTACGAAATGAGTCGTTTCCTTTCAGAAAAGAAAGATTTTAAAAATACGCCAGCCTATTTGGGAAGTATCAACATAATTGATTCCGATAACATCAATGTTACCATCGCATTAATGCAAGAAATGGTGCCTAATCAGGGCGACGCTTGGGATTATATGTTGAAAGAGCTTCACAAAGTGTTCTCTAATATAGAATATAAAAATGTACGCTTGGAAAATCTTCCTAAAGTTGAGGATTTTCAAAGATTAGACATTAGAGATGTTCCACCCCAAATTATTGATTGGGCAGGATTGAATATTTTTACCAAAATAGAAACCTTGGCAAAACGAACTGCTGAAATGCACATTGCCTTAGGTTCGGAGTTTGAAGATACCAGTTTCACACCAACGAGATTTAATGGCGATTACACGGTTTGGTTGAAAAACAGGATGCTTTATCAATTTCAAAACAGACTCAACACCATTGAAAATAATTTTCATAAACTTGATGGTTTGGCGCTTGAATTGGCACAGGAATTTTTAGATCAGAAAAACACCATCAGGAAACGTTTTGTTAATTTTGACTGGACCAAACTCAAAGGTGAGCGATTAAGAGTGCATGGCGATTACCATTTAGGACAAGTTTTGGTCAAGGATGACGATTTTTACATTCTTGATTTTGAAGGTGAACCCGAAAGCACCATTCGCGATCGGAAAGTAAAACAACCACCACTTAAGGATGTTGCTGGCATGTTTAGATCCTTTCACTACGCTATTTATGCTACAATTTTTAATAATGCTTCACAATACAAACAAGAACAAGATATGCTGTTTCAATACGGTGAAATTCTGTATCAGTATTTAGTAGGTGTCTTTTTAGGGACTTACATTATTGAGGTTCAAAATGGCAACATCAATATTGGGTATCATCAAGAACGCATGTTTCTACTTAAATATTCCCTTTTAGAAAAGGCTGTTTACGAGTTAGGCTATGAGCTTAATTCGCGTCCGCGTTGGGCTGTAATCCCATTAAAGGGAATTTCAAATATTATAAACCACTAATTTATGGCAGAAGTTATAGTACATAGTTTGTTTTCAGAATTCGACGTCAATTTATTTAAATCAGGCAAACATTACAGATTATACGAAAAATTTGGTTCACACATAATTACATTGAATGGGTTAGAAGGCACCTATTTTGCGGTTTGGGCACCTAGTGCAAAAGTGGTTTCAGTGGTAGGTGATTTTAATTACTGGTTAGAAGGTGAACACCGACTTAATGTGAGATGGGATGGTAGCGGTATTTGGGAAGGATTTATACCCAAAGTTGGAAAAGGCAATATTTACAAATATAAAATTCAAAGTCATCACAACGATATTAAAACAGAAAAAGCCGATCCCTATGCACGTCGATGTGAACACCCACCTAATACAGCTTCCGTAGTTTGGGACGATGATTATAAGTGGAATGACGGAAAATGGATGCAAAAACGAGAAAAACATAACGCCCTGAATGCACCATATTCCGTTTATGAAGTACATTTAGGTTCTTGGAAAAGGCAAATTGAAGAAAACAGATTTTTGTCGTACACCGAGTTAGCCGATGAATTGGTAGCCTATGTTAAAGACATGAATTTCACGCATGTAGAACTCATGCCAATAATGGAGTTTCCATATGATCCGTCTTGGGGTTATCAGTTAACAGGTTATTTTGCACCAACCTCAAGATTTGGATATCCTGAAGAATTTAAACTACTGGTTGATAAACTGCATCAAAACGATATAGGAATTATTTTAGACTGGGTGCCATCGCATTTTCCAGAAGACGCACATGGTTTGGGCTTTTTTGACGGTTCATGTTTATACGAGCATCCAGACAAACGTAAAGGATACCACCCGGACTGGAAAAGTCTCATTTTTAATTATGGACGAAATGAGGTGAAATCATTTTTAATCAGTAATGCCATTTATTGGTTTGACCAATACCATGCCGACGGTTTAAGAGTGGATGCTGTGGCTTCTATGTTGTTTTTAGATTACTCAAGAGACGAAGGCGAATGGGAGCCCAACCAATTTGGAGGCAGAGAAAATCTGGATGCCATCGCTTTTATGAAAGAAATGAATGAAGCTGTTTACAGTAGTTTTCCTGATGTGCAAACTATTGCTGAAGAATCTACTTCATTTCCAATGGTTTCAAAACCAACATTTATTGGTGGTTTGGGCTTCGGTATGAAATGGATGATGGGCTGGATGCATGATACCTTACAGTATTTTGCAAAAGAACCCATTTACCGAAAACACCATCAAAACGATTTAACTTTTTCAATGACCTATGCATTTACGGAAAATTTTATGCTCCCATTAAGTCATGACGAAGTAGTTTACGGTAAACAATCTATTTTAGGAAGAATGCCAGGCGACGAATGGCAGCGTTTTGCAAACTTACGCTTGCTCTACAGTTATATGTTTACGCATCCAGGTGCGAAATTACTGTTTCAGGGTGCTGAATTTGGTCAGAGTTCTGAATGGAATTTCCAGCAAAGTCTAGATTGGCATTTGTTAGAATACAAACCACATTCCGGCGTGCAATCACTCATTAAAGATTTAAACAAACTTTATAAAAAAGAACCAGCGTTATACAATAAACAATTTAGTGTAGAAGGTTTTGAATGGATAGATTATAACGACGCGGAGAACTCTGTTTTAACCTACATAAGAAAGGCTGATAATCCAGAAAACAATTTAATTATTGCTTGTAATATGACCCCGGTTCCTAGAGAAAATTACAGAATTGGCTTGCCTTCCAAAGGTAATTTAAAAGAAATTTTCAATAGCGATTTAAAAAAATATTATGGCAGTGGAACCTATAAAAATAATGATATTAAGGTAGTAAAATTATCACATCAGTACCGTGAATTTTCAGCCTCGATAGACATTCCGCCGCTTGGATTGTTGGTATTTAAATATCAATTTTAAGCAGTTGGTAGTATTTCTTATGCGGAGTACATTCAGATTTGGCGTATGTCCAATTAGTTTTATATTACTAAAACGTTATAGTTAATAACAAGTGGAAACTAAAATTTCAAAAGTAAAAACAATTGCTTTTTTTTACTTGCTTTTAAAAGAAATTGCATGATTATAAATACCGATTTAGAACAGAAAGGAAATCAGTTTCCTAGACAAATTATAAAATATAAGAAAGACGTAGATGTACTTTCTTTTTTTGCTGAAAATGACGTCGCACTGCAAGTAACAGTCGTAAGAGATAGTGTACTTAGATTTAGGTATGCAACTACTGGAACTTTCGACAAAGATTTTTCTTATGCCATCACCAAATACGCTAGTCGCGGCTATAATAAACTCGAAATTGTAGAACACGAAAATGCCTATCAAATAACTACTTCAAAGTTAATTTGTAACATTAATAAGGATGATTTACGGGTTTCAATTTTTGATGCTCAAGACAAAGCACTTATCAGCCAAGACGAAATAGGTTTTCACTGGGAAGAAAGTTATGAACACGGTGGTAATATCGTTAAAATGAGCAAGATGTCCAATGAAGGCGAAAGCTATTATGGATTAGGTGATAAGTCCGACCATTTAAACCTCAAAGGGAAAC
Source organism: Paucihalobacter sp. (assembly GCF_036825875.1). Classification (NCBI taxonomy): domain Bacteria; kingdom Pseudomonadati; phylum Bacteroidota; class Flavobacteriia; order Flavobacteriales; family Flavobacteriaceae; genus Paucihalobacter; species Paucihalobacter sp. Next base: position 191,492 of record NZ_DAISXK010000001.1, read on the forward strand.
GCTTTCAAAACTGGGCAACTGATTCTTATGCCTATGGAAAAGAAACGGACCCAATTTATAAAGCGATTCCTTTTTTTATCGGTTTGCATCATAAAAAAGCTTACGGGATCTTTTTCGATAATTCTTTTCGGTCATTTTTCGATTTCGCTCAGGAAAAAAGAAACGTAACTAGTTTTTGGGCGCATGGTGGCGAAATGAATTACTATTTCATTTATGGTCCAGAAATGAATGATGTGATTGAAAGTTACACCGATTTAACAGGAAAACCTCATTCTTTACCACCACTCTGGGCTCTAGGCTTTCATCAATGTAAATGGAGTTATTATCCAGAAAGTAAGGTTAAAGAAGTGACTTCAACCTTTAGAAAATTAAAAATTCCTTGCGACGCCATTTATTTGGATATCGATTATATGGAAGGTTTTCGATGTTTCACTTGGAACAAAGACTATTTCCCAGACCCAAAACGGATGGTGAAAGAATTGGCTGACGATGGTTTTAAAACCGTTGCTATAATCGATCCAGGCATTAAAGTAGATAAAGACTATTGGGTTTTTCAAGAAGGACTTAAAAATGATTATTTCTGTCGTCGTGCGGATGGTCCTTATATGAAAGGCAAGGTTTGGCCTGGCGAATGCTATTTCCCGGATTATACCAAGCCAGAAGTTAGAGATTGGTGGTCAGGACTTTTTAAAGAATTAATTGAAGAAATAGGAGTAAAGGGCGTTTGGAACGACATGAATGAACCAGCCGTTATGGAAGTCCCTAACAAAACATTCCCAGACGACGTTCGTCACGATTACGACGGTAACCCATGTAGCCACAGAAAAGCACATAATATCTATGGGATGCAAATGGCAAGAGCAACCTATCATGGCTTAAAAAAGTTTTGCTATCCAAAACGACCGTTTGTAATAACACGATCGGCATATTCTGGTACACAGCGTTATACTTCAACTTGGACAGGAGATAATGTAGCCACTTGGGAACACTTATGGATTGCCAATATTCAGGTTCAGCGAATGGCCATGTCGGGTTATTCGTTCGCCGGAAGTGATATTGGTGGTTTTGCCGAGCAACCTTCAGGTGAGTTATTTACGCGTTGGATTCAATTAGGTGTTTTTCATCCTTTTTTCAGAGTGCATTCTTCCGGTGACCACGGTAGTCAAGAACCTTGGTCTTTTGATGAAGATGTAACTGATATCGTGAGAAAATTTATTGAGTTGCGATATCAATTACTTCCTTATTTATATACCGCTTTTTGGAATTATGTTGATCATGGTGCGCCATTGCTAAAATCTTTGGTTTTATACGATCAAGCCGATTCACAAACCCATTACAGGACTGATGAGTTTGTTTTTGGTGAACAAATTTTGGTTTGTCCCATATTGGAGCCTAATGCCAAAGGGCGACGCATGTACGTGCCAAAAGGTAAGTGGTACAACTATTGGACTAAAGAGCGCGTAAAAGGCGGTAAAGAAATGTGGGTTGAGGCCGATATCGATCGTATGCCTATATTTATAAAAGAAGGTGCTATCATTCCAGTATATCCCGTTATGCAATACGTAGATGAAAAACCTATAGATGAATTAACGCTGTCAATTTTTTACAAAGAGGGTAGAGAAGACTCTCAACTTTTTGATGATGCTCACGATGGTTACGATTATATAAAAGGAAGGTATAGTTTACGAACGTTTAAACTTACGGGCAGGCCAAATGAACTTATTATTCAACAACATAAAGAAGGAAAATATATCACCACTTATGAAACGTTTATGTTAAATATCCACGGTTTACCATTTAAAATTAAGGAAATTCAGATCGACAATATGAAGATTCCATTAGAGTCCATAAAAACAAACGGAAAGAATAGCATGGTAGTTGATAAGAACTTCAATGAAGTTCACATTATTGGTGAGTAGGTTTTATTATATCGATATTTAAAGCAAAAAAGATATATTAATTCATAGCTAAAATTTATTACCTTTAAAACAACTAAATATAACTAACATGTCAATAAAACAGATTATTATACTTTTTGGATTTTTAGGACTTTATCTTTCTTGTGCTACAAATCCATTCACAGGAAAAAAAACAATGGCGTTAGTTTCTAACGAAAGCCTTTTTCCTTCAGCATTCCAGCAATATAACCAGTTTTTAACTGAAAATAAAGTATTGACAGGAACGAAAGACTCCGAAATGATTAAACGCGTTGGCGAACGTATAGCCATCGCCTCGGAACGTTGGTTGAATGCCAATGGTTATCAAGGGTATTTGAACGATTACAAATGGGAATACAACCTTGTAGATGATAAAACAGTAAATGCGTGGTGTATGCCAGGAGGAAAAATTGTTTTTTACACAGGCATTTTAGAAGTCGCACAGAATGAAACTGCGGTTGCTGTTATCATGGGTCACGAAGTGGCGCATGCATTAGCCAATCATGGTCAACAGCGTATGAGCGCTGCATATGTACAACAAGGAATTGCACTTGCAGGAAATATTGCAATTCAGGATGAGCAAACCAGAAATATTTTTAACCAGTCCTATGGTATTGGCTCTAATGTTTTAGGGATGTTGCCTTTTAGCAGAGCTCACGAAACGGAAGCCGATAAAATTGGATTGATACTAACCGCTTTGGCAGGTTATAATCCAGATGAAGGTGCAGAATTATGGAAGCGAATGGCCGCTAAAAGTGGCGGTCAAGCACCACCTGAATTTTTAAGCACGCATCCAGCTAATGAAACACGAATTAGAGAATTACAACAATTAGCACCAAAAGCTAAAGAAGAAGCGGCAAAATTTGGTATTACGAGTTTTAGACCATTGTCGCCGCTATAGTTTAAAATATTTATCTATCTTTCAAGCTGTTCATAAAAGAACAGCTTTTTTGTTATGTCAGACTTACCAAAAGGAAGTAAAAAATTGTTAAATGCTTGGGCGTTTTACGATTGGGCCAATTCTGTTTATCCATTAGTCATTTCTTCAGCGGTGTTTCCAATTTTTTATGGAGCGCTTACCATCATTAAGGACGAAGATACTGGCGCTGTAATAAGTGATACAGTGTCTTTTTTAGGCTATAATTTTAACAATGATTCCCTTATTAGTTATGTAACGGCAGTTAGTTTTTTGGTTATTTCTGTGATGTCTCCTGTGTTATCGGGAATATCCGACTATATCGGTAACAAGGAATCGTTTATGAAATTTTTCTGTTACCTAGGAGCAATTTCTTGTATTGGACTGTACTGGTTTTCTTTAGATAATCTATGGTTTGGTTTATTGTGCTATTTCTTTGGATTGATTGGTTTTTGGGGAAGTTTGGTATTCTATAATTCATATTTACCTGATATTGCTTACCCCGAACAACAAGACCGAATTAGTGCTAAAGGATTTTCATTGGGTTACATTGGTAGCGTTATTCTTTTAGTTGCTAATCTGATTATGATTTTGAAATTTGAATGGTTTGGCTTTGAAAATGCTGGTCAACCTACTAGACTGGCTTTTATTCTAGTCGGTGTGTGGTGGATTTTATTTGCCCAATACACTTTTAAGCATCTGCCTACTGGAACCCATGAAGGACAGAAAGTGACAAAAACTGTTTTGTTTTCAGGTTTGAAGGAGCTTAAAAAAATATGGTTGGCTATTCAAGAGAACAAAATATTAAAAAAATACATTTCAGCCTTTTTTGTATATAGCATGGCGGTTCAAACAATAATGATTGCGGCCACCTATTTTGCTATTGAAGAATTAGATTGGGGATCACAAGATTCAACATTTGGGTTAATTGTGAGCATTTTACTAATTCAACTGATTGCCATTGTTGGTGCCAATGCAACTGCTAAGCTATCTGAGAAAATTGGGAATATAAAAACCTTGATCATTATCATTAGTATGTGGATTGTGATTTGTGGTTTTGCATATTTTGTAGTCACACCAACGCAATTTTATGTGGTTGCTGCTTGCGTTGGTGTGGTTATGGGTGGTATTCAGGCGTTGTCTAGATCTACTTATTCTAAACTGATTCCTGACGACACTTTAGATACTGCCTCCTATTTTAGCTTTTACGATGTGGCTGAGAAAATCGGTATCGTAATTGGTATGTTTATGTATGGATTTGTTGCTGAGTTAACAGGAAGCATGCGCTATTCCATATTGTTTTTAATAACCTTCTTTATAATCGGTTTAATAATACTAACTACCTTACCAAAAAATACACTCGTACCAGAAGCTAAAATAGAAGAAGTTTAAAGTGATTAATTTTTTGGTTAATTACTTATTGAACCTGAACCTGCAACTTTTGTATCTTCTTTTGTAGGGTTACCTTTATACTTGATATCACCTGAACCTGCAACTCTAGCCAAAAGACTTTCGTTGCTAACAACTTTGGCATCGCCTGAACCTGCCACGGAAACGTCGGTGTGTCTGGCGTTTAGATTAAATCCGTGAAAATCTCCTGAGCCAGCCACTCTCACTTCCAAATTTTCAGTATTTCCAGTTAAAGTTAAATCACCCGAACCAGCAACCTTTGCAATAGTATTTTGAGCATCAATAGTTAATTTCACATCTCCAGAACCCGCTAAAGAAACTTTTAAATCATCACTGTTAATATCACTTTTACTCCATAAATCTCCAGAGCCAGCTAGTGAAATTTCAGAAATATCTTTAAAAGGAATTGTTATGGTGATGGTTTTATTCCGGCTTGATTGTAAGGAAACATTGTTATCAACTTTAACAATGAGATTGTTGTTTTTTACTTCTGTAATTATGTATTCCAGCAAATTCAATTCGCCTTCAATTTTAATATTTCCTTCTGTGCCAGAAACTAAAATAAAATTAAAAGACCCTGCGCATTTTATGCCATCATAATCTGATGTTGTTCTTGTAATGCTCGTCATCTCGCCATTACCCTTAATTTTTTTATTACCCCAAAACTGTGCTTGAACGTTTATTGCTAACATTAAAGCAAAACTTACTAATACTAATTTTTTCATTTTTTCTAAATTTAAGTGTTTGATTTATTTTTGGTTCTCTAAAGCTTTTATGGTCTTAGTGAATTAATTTTCTTTAAAAGTGATGCTGCCATAATCTGAATTGATGACAACATGGTTGCGCGTATTGTTGTTTTTTACAGATCCTTCGTAATATTTACTAAAAGATTCTACACGCTTCTTTTCAAAATTAAAAGTATCGGGATGCTTCAACGAAGCGTATTCCAAATCTATTTTAAACCTAAATTCATAATCTTGATGATAACCGATGGTGATACCAACAAAATTGGAATTAATTTTAACCAATTCAACATTAGTTCCCAATTTATCAACTTTTAAAGATCCGTAATCGGCTTCTATTTCTAAGCTTTTGTAAACGTTACCAAGTCTTAAGGTTAAATAATCGCCATTGCCTTTAACATGGTTAACATCGTTAGCGGTAAATGAGCCATAATCGCAATTATAATTTAGTTTTTCGGCAATTTCAATTACCGATTTGGTATAATCGGCAACCACCTCGAGCGATTTGGTTTTTCCAACGATAAAACTGCTGTAATCGGCATCTATTTTTCCTGTATTTATATATTCGAAATACGAATTATTGGTATAGTCAAAAGTTAGTAAATTGTTTTCAGCCAAAAGTTCTTTGGTAGTAATTTTGCCATAATCACAGTTAATGGTTGCCTTTCCTTCAAGAGTATCTAAGTAAATGCTACCATAACTATTGTCAAGATTTACGCTGTTTGTGATTGGTAATTTAATGGTGTAGTTGATTTCGAGATTTACATTATTGTTGTTTCCCCAATTCCACCAACTGCTTAAACTTCTTTTCTTAATATTTGTTTTGGCCGTTACTAAGCTTGAAGTATTGCTAAAATCGATGTTTATATCGTCTAATCTTTCTTTTACTTTATCAGGACTATTCCCATTGGTTTTTATATGAACCTCAATTAAAACTTTATTACCTGTATAGGTGGCAATATTAATACTTCCATAACTGTTGTTAACCTTTAAAAGTGCATCGCTACTAACGGTAAACTCCTTATTAATTGTTTTTTCTTCGGTGTGTTTGCCTTTCCAATTCTCATGAGCATTGATAGTACCTATACTCATAAAAACTGCCAAACAAATTTTATATAATTGTGCTTTCATTGGATTGATTTTTAAAGTTGTTAATGTTTTCAATTTGTTCTAATACGTTTTGTAAAATTTCTATTCTACTTTGAAAATTGCTGATCATAGCATAAATAACACGCTTGTCTTGACCACTATTTTTTAAATCTGTTTTAAGCGTTACGTATTCTTTCTCAAGAGACGCTAGTTGTTTTAATGCGTCATTAATTAAAATTTCAGTTTCAGGCGTGCGCTGCTCATTAATTTTATTTAATTCGGAAGCGATTGTTTGTGTGAAAAAATCTTGGGTGTTTGACATTTCTTCCGAAACACTTGCCAAATCAGATTCTGATGAACCTTGATTAAACACAACAAAAAGCCCTAAACAGATTATTATACTTGCAGCGACTGCGATTATTGGTTGTAAATAACTAATTCTGGATGTTGACTTTTTTGAAACGGACGCTATGTTCAGTTTTTCTAAGAATCGCATTTCGTGATCATCCATCAATTGCTCAGTATCGAACTCAGCCGAATGATTATCGAAAATATTTTTAAGTGGATCTGGATTCATAATTTATAATTTTTAACTCGCATGTTGCAATTTTTTTTTCAAACTAGCCTTGGCTCTCGATAGTAAAGTGCGACAATTGGCATAACTAATATTTAAAATTTCGCACATCTCATCGTAATCATAACCTTCAATATAGTGCAGTGTTAAAGCCATCTCATAACTTTCTTTAATGGTGGATAAACTATTCTTTAAAGTACTAGCGTTAATATTTTTGTAAGAGCTAGTGTGTTGTTCCTCCATCGCTTCTTCAAAATCGCTGTCATCTTCAATTTTATATAATACTTGATCAATACCAACTTCTATATGGTTTTGTTCACGCTTGTAATAGGATATACTGTTGTTCACAACGATACGCTTTAGCCAGGCACCAAATGTTTCTTCATTTTTAAGATCGTTTAACTTTGAAAAAGCCGTTAAAAACGATTCTTGCATGATATCTTCAGCAATAAATCTGTCCTTTACAATTCTAAATGATACATTATACATAGCTTTGCAATAATTGTTGTATAACATCATTTGCGACTTGCGGTCACCATTTTTACAGCGTTTGATGAGTTCCTTTATATTTTTGTTGGTTGTTGACAAAAAAACAATTGTTTGGTATAAAGATGAAGTTATACAATCTTTGTTACACTTTTAAATATTTTTTTTTCGTTTCATGAGTTGTAGTGGCATAACTATTGAACTTAAGATTCAGTATTCAAGACAAAAAATAAACGTAAAAAACTGATATTATGAAAATTGAATATATTTATAAACTTTTATAAAAATTGCATTCTGTTTTGTTTAAATGACAGAATGACCTTAAATATACTATGGCTAAATCTAATTTTATAAGTCTTGACAGTTTGTCATTTCAGGATTTTGATGAGAATTCAGAGTTAATTCCGTTAATGACTCCCGAAGACGAAGCAGAAATAAACAACGAAATATTACCAAACGCACTACCAATTCTGCCATTGCGAAACACAGTTTTGTTCCCTGGCGTGGTTATTCCTATAACTGCCGGAAGAGATAAATCTATCAAACTGATAAACGACGCCAACAAAGGCGGAAAAGTTATTGGCGTGGTGTCACAAAAAGATGTCGATGTTGAAGATCCTGGAATTAATGACATTTATAGAACTGGTACAGTAGCGCGTATTTTGAAAGTGTTAAAAATGCCCGATGGCAACACAACGATTATTATTCAAGGTAAAAAGCGCTTTGAGGTTAACGAGATTACTTCAGAAAAACCATATATCACAGCAACCATAAAAGAAGTTCCCGAGGCGAAACCAGCGATCGATAACAAAGAGTTTTCAGCAATTATCGAATCAATAAAAGATTTGGCACTTCAAATTATTAAGGAAAGTCCGAACATTCCAACCGAGGCTACCTTCGCTATTAAAAACATTGAAAGCAACTCGTTTTTGGTGAACTTCGTGTCTTCTAATATGAATCTCTTGGTGAAAGAAAAGCAAGAGTTATTAGAGATTAACGACCTGCAAGCACGCGCTATGGCGACGCTCAAATACATGACTATAGAGTTTCAAAAATTAGAATTGAAAAACGATATACAGTCTAAGGTTCAAAGTGATATCAACCAGCAGCAACGCGAGTATTTTCTGCATCAACAAATGAAAACCATTCAAGAAGAATTGGGTGGCGTTTCTTACGATGAAGAAATTGAAGAAATGCAAGAACGCGCCAATAAAAAACGTTGGACTTCGGAGGTTGAATTGCATTTTAATAAAGAATTAGCCAAGCTGCAGCGTATGAATCCACAGGTCGCTGAGTATTCTATTCAACGAAATTATTTGGATTTGTATCTGGATTTACCATGGAATGAATACAGCAAGGATAAATTCGATTTAAAACGCGCCATGCGTATACTAGATCGCGATCATTACGGATTAGAAGACGTTAAAAAACGTATTATCGAATACTTGGCCGTCTTAAAACTCCGTAATGATATGAAGTCACCGATTTTGTGTTTTTATGGTCCACCAGGCGTTGGTAAAACATCGTTGGGTAAATCCATTGCAGAAGCTTTGGGCAGAGAATATGTGCGTATGTCCTTGGGTGGTTTACGAGATGAAGCCGAAATTAGAGGTCACCGAAAAACCTATATAGGAGCCATGCCCGGGAGAATATTACAGAATCTAAAAAAGGCGCAAACATCCAATCCTGTGTTTGTTTTAGATGAAATTGATAAGCTTTCAAATTCGCATCAAGGCGATCCGTCGTCTGCCATGCTTGAAGTTTTAGATCCAGAGCAAAACAACGATTTTTACGATAATTTTTTAGAAGTTGGATTTGATTTGTCTAAGGTGATGTTTATTGCGACTTCAAACAGTTTAAATACCATTCAGCCTGCTCTACGAGACAGAATGGAAATTATAAATGTTACAGGTTACACCATCGAAGAAAAGGTAGAAATAGCCAAACGTCACCTGCTTCCAAAGCAGTTAAAGGAGCACGGACTTAAATCAAGTCATTTAAAAATAGCCAAACCACAATTGGAAAAGATTGTCGAAGGTTATACCCGTGAATCTGGTGTGAGAGGTTTGGAAAAACAAATTGCTAAAATGGTAAGGCACGCAGCCAAAAACATTGCAATGGAAGAAACCTACAACATTAAGGTGACGAACGAAGATATTGTAACTGTTTTAGGCACTCCAAAGTTAGAACGTGATAAATACGAAAATAACAATATTGCTGGGGTCGTTACAGGATTAGCATGGACCAGTGTTGGCGGTGATATTTTGTTTATTGAATCAATACTGTCAAAAGGAAAAGGAACGCTAAACATTACTGGTAATCTTGGTAAAGTGATGAAAGAGTCGGCCACCATAGCAATGGAATATATTAAGTCCAACGCAGACGATTTTGGTATTGATCCAGAGGTATTCGAGAAATATAACGTCCATATTCATGTGCCAGAAGGTGCAACGCCAAAAGATGGTCCAAGTGCTGGAGTTACAATGCTAACCTCCTTGGTATCCTTGTTTACACAGCGCAAAGTTAAAAGTAGTTTAGCCATGACAGGTGAAATAACCTTAAGAGGAAAAGTATTACCGGTTGGTGGAATAAAGGAAAAAATTCTAGCTGCAAAACGCGCACGCATCAAAGAGATTTTATTGTGTGAAGAAAACCGAAGCGATATAGCTGAAATTAAGGCCGATTACTTAAAGGGACTTACATTTCATTATGTGAGTGATATGAGTGAAGTATTAAAATTAGCACTGACAGATCAAAAGGTAAAAAATGCTAAAATTTTGTAATTCTTCGGAGCATTTCGTAGATAAATTACAGGCTAAAAAATAAAATATTCTTGCAAACGTTTTAAATAAGATTTAGTTATTTTGCAGCCTATGATAAAGCCGATTGCCGCTATTGCTTTTTTGTGCTCTTTTGGTTCAATTTTTGGGCAAATTGGAGGCGAATCGACTTATCAATTCCTCAATTTAATTTCTTCACCTAGGCAAGCGGCATTAGGTGGTAAAACCATTACAAACTACGATTACGACGTTACTGATGGGATTTATAATCCAGCCTCTATTAACGAAGACATGGATAATCAGTTGGCGCTTAATTATTCAAGCTATTTAGGTGGTATAAGTTATGGCACAGCGGCTTATGCCTACACTTGGGATAGGCATGTGCAAACTTTCCACATTGGTGTTAATTATATAAACTATGGCAGTTTTGATGGCTATGATTTAAACGGTGTTTCTACCGGGTCGTTTTCTGGTAGTGAAGTTGCACTTTCCTTGGGTTATGCCTACAATATTCCTTTTTCAGATTTTTATATAGGAGCCAATTTAAAGTTGATAACCTCGCAGTTAGAAATTTATAACTCTGTTGGTGGTGCTGTCGATTTTGGTGCCATGTATATAAATGAGAAACTAGATTTTAGAGCGGCACTTTCAGTTCGAAATTTAGGATCGCAGTTTAAAACTTACGCAGGGTTAAACGAGCCATTGCCGTTTGAAGTAATTTTAGGATTGTCACAATCTTTGGAAAATGTGCCGATTAGATGGCATTTAACTTTTGAAAACTTGCAAAGATGGCCATTGGCAAGCTCTAATCCAGCGCGAACAGAGACTGATTTAGACGGCAATCAAACACCGGAAAAAGTTGGTTTTATAAATGAATTGATGCGTCACACCATAATTGGAGCCGAATTATTTCCCGAACGTGGTTTCAATATAAGATTAGGTTACAGTTTTAGACGCGCAGACGAACTGCGTATTGAAGACCAACGGAATTTTTCGGGTTTGTCCTTTGGTGTTGGTATTAAAATGAATAAATTACGTTTTAGTTACACTCATGCACGATATACCAGTGCTGCCAATAGCAGTTTTTTTGGTTTGCAAATAGACTTGAGATAATGTCAAAAAAAATCACCATAGCGATAGACGGATTTTCCTCAACGGGAAAAAGCACTGTTGCCAAACAATTAGCAAAGGCATTGGAATACATTTATGTAGATAGCGGTGCGATGTATAGAGCAGTTACTTTATTTGCCATGCAAAATGGCCTGATTTCAAATGATAGTTTTGACAAAGCAAACCTAGTAAAACAATTAAAGGATATTACTATTTCGTTTGAATATAATCCCGTTAAAGGTGTTGCTGAAGTTTATCTTAACGGAATAAATGTGGAATCAGATATCCGAACTTTGGAAGTGTCTAATTTTGTAAGCCATATTGCCGAAATATCTGAGGTACGTAAAAAACTAGTAGAACAGCAGCAGCAATTTGGCAAAAATAAAGGCGTTGTTATGGATGGTCGTGATATTGGAACTGTTGTGTTTCCAGATGCCGAGCTTAAAATTTTCATGACCGCTTCTGCAGAAACTAGAGCACAACGTCGTTTTGAAGAACTAAAAACAAAAGGCGATAGTGCCAACTTTAGCTCGGTTTTAAAGAATATACAAAAAAGAGATTCTATTGATACCAATAGAGATGATTCGCCATTAGCTCAAGCAGAAGATGCGATTCTATTCGACAATTCCAACTTAAGTGTTGAGCAACAATTTGAAGCTCTATTGCAGCTTGCCAAGGAAGCTATTTTAAAAATTTCATAAAAAAAGCGACCGTCTGGCCGCTTAAATCAATTTATTTAGTAATTCTATACATTTGGTATGACCAATTCCTGATTTGGGTGAATCATATCAGGGTTTTTTAGTTTATCAGTATTGGCTTCAAATATTTTCGTGTATAAACTCGCTTTTCCGTAATATTTCTGAGCAATTTTACCCAAAGTTTCTCCTTGCTTAACGGTGTGTCTGTGAAAAACCGAGGTATCTTCAACTTTAATATCAGCCATGATATCCGATGGATTATCACCACCTATTTCCTTTATTTTATCCCATATTAGGTTTTTTTCGTATTGGGTTTTGGCAGTTCCTGTAACATGTAATTTACCGTTTGCTTCCTTTACGTCACCGTTTTTGATATTTAAACTATGTCCTAAGTCTAAAACCTTTTGGTATTTTGCTTTATTCATAATATCGTCTTTTTAATTATTGTAGCTTAAAGATACTAATAAATGTCAAAATTTCAATAAGTTATGTATTATTATTTTCTTAAGCTTTTATCATATTTTATCGGTTCAATTTTATTTGTATTTCAGACAATTATATTGTATTTTTGCGCTCCTTTTGGCGAATAGTATGGAATAGCAAAAGGAAAACGACAAAGAATCAATAACACTTCTGTTTGTTATTCGTTAAAGGTTCCATAACAATCAGAATACAAATTAATTAATCAGCATATGGCTGAAGAGCAAACAAATCCAGCTGGTCCCGAAACTACGGGAGTAGCAATCGAAGCAGTAGTCGAAACTCCTGTGGTTTCTGAAAAAAAAGTAAGTCCAGAACAATTCTTAAAGGATTTTAACTGGCACAATTACGAAGAAGGAATCGACGAAGTAGATGACAAAAAACTTCAAGAATTCGAAAAATTAGTATCCGAAAATTTTGTTGACACATTAAACGACGAAGTTGTTGAAGGTGTTGTTGTGCATATTTCAGATAGAGATGCCATTATTGACATCAATGCAAAATCTGAAGGCGTAATATCCTTAAACGAATTTAGATACAATCCAGACTTAAAAGTAGGTGATAAGGTTGAAGTACTTATTGACGTGCGTGAAGACGCTACCGGTCAATTGGTATTATCACATCGTAAAGCCCGCGTAATTAAGGCTTGGGATCGCGTAAATGCAGCGCACGATAGTGGCGAAATTGTAAACGGTTTTGTAAAATGCAGAACTAAAGGTGGAATGATTGTAGATGTTTTTGGCATCGAAGCATTTTTACCAGGTTCTCAAATAGATGTGAAACCTATTCGCGATTACGATCAGTACGTAAATAAAACAATGGAATTTAAAGTGGTTAAAATTAACCATGAATTCAAAAACATTGTCGTTTCTCATAAAGCGCTTATTGAAGCGGATCTTGAAGAACAGAAAAAAGAAATTATTGGTCAATTAGAAAAAGGTCAAGTGTTAGAAGGCGTTGTGAAAAACATCACTTCTTACGGTGTATTTATTGATCTTGGTGGTGTGGATGGTTTAATTCACATAACAGATTTATCATGGTCAAGAATTAATCACCCGAACGAAATAGTTGAATTAGACCAAAAATTAAACGTTGTTATCCTTGATTTTGATGAAGATAAATCAAGAATTCAATTAGGTTTAAAACAACTAAGCAAGCACCCTTGGGAAGCTTTAGGTGAAGAAGTAAAAATTGGTGACAAAGTAACAGGTAAAGTAGTTGTTATTGCAGATTACGGTGCATTTGTTGAAGTTGCCGATGGTGTTGAAGGCCTAGTTCACGTAAGTGAAATGTCATGGTCTACACACTTGCGTTCTGCTCAAGATTTTGTTTCTGTTGGAGATGAAATTAAAGCAGTTGTGCTTACTTTAGATAGAGAAGACAGAAAGATGTCTTTAGGTATCAAGCAATTAACGCCAGATCCATGGACAGATATTACTGGAAAATATCCAGTAGGTTCAAAACATGTTGGTGTGGTTCGTAACTTCACAAACTTTGGAGTTTTTGTTGAATTAGAAGAAGGTATCGACGGGTTGATTTATATCTCTGATTTATCTTGGACTAAGAAAATTAAACATCCAAGTGAATTCTGTACTGTTGGTCAAAAGTTAGATGTTGTAGTTCTTGAACTTGATGTTGAAGGGCGCAAATTAAGCTTAGGTCATAAACAGACAACTGAAAACCCTTGGGATAAATACGAATCTGATTTTGCACTTGATACAGTTCATCAAGGTGAGATTTTAGAAGTAGTTGACAAAGGTGCAACTGTTCAATTTAACGAGGATATTCTTGCTTTTATTCCTACACGTCACCTTGAAAAAGAAGACGGTAAGAAATTAAATAAAGGTGAAAGTGCCGAGTTTAAAATCATTGAATTTAATAAAGAATTCAAAAGAGTAGTAGCCTCACATACTGCGGTATTTAAAGAAGAGGAAGCTAAGATTGTCAAAGCAGCAGTTAAAAAAGCTGAAGCAGCAGCAGACGAAGCTAAACCAACTTTAGGTGACGCCAACAATGTGTTGCAAGCACTTAAAGATAAAATGGACGGGAAATAATAAACCCTCGCATTAGTAAATTAAAAAGCCTTTCGTCTTCACGAGAGGCTTTTTTTATAAATAAAGTGAATTGCTAACTATTAAAATTTAGTTTAACTTTACCAACCATAAAGAGATTCTTACTATATGAGTCAAAAAGTACTGTTAACAGCCAAGGAAATTGATATCATTCTAAATCGATTGGCTTGTCAGCTTATTGAAAATCACAATAATTTTAACAATACCGTTTTAATTGGTATTCAACCTCGCGGAAAATATCTAGCCGACAGATTGGCTTCTATGCTAAAAGTTGATTACGGTATTGAAAATGTTCAACTTGGGCACCTAGACATCACTTTTTTTAGAGACGACTTTAGACGCGGCGACAAACCACTTGAAGCTAACAAAACTCATATCGATTTTATAATAGAAGACAAAAATGTAGTTTTTATTGACGATGTCCTGTACACAGGCAGAAGTATAAGAGCTGCATTAACAGCTATACAATCCTTTGGAAGGCCAAAACATATAGAGTTGCTAACTTTAATAGATAGAAGGTTTAGTAGACATTTACCAATTCAACCGGATTATAGAGGTAGGCAGGTAGATGCCATTAGTAACGAGCGAGTAATTGTAAATTGGAAAGAGAACGATGGCGAAGATGCTGTCTATCTCATAAATAAATAAACCTATGAGCGTATTAAGTGTTAGCCACTTATTAGGAATAAAATACCTCAAGCCCGAGGACATTCAATTAATTTTTGAAACTGCCGATCAATTTAAAGAAGTCATAAATCGACCCATCAAAAAAGTACCTTCGCTTAGAGATATTACCATTGCCAATTTATTTTTCGAAAATTCCACCCGCACAAAACTATCATTTGAATTGGCTGAAAAGCGATTATCAGCCGATATTATTAATTTTTCGGCAGCACAATCTTCTGTGAAAAAGGGTGAAACCTTAATCGATACGGTTAATAATATCCTTTCAATGAAAGTAGACATGGTGGTTATGCGGCATCCCAACCCTGGAGCTGGAGTATTTCTATCAAGACATATCAATGCCACCATTATAAATGCTGGCGATGGTGCTCACGAACATCCTACACAAGCACTTTTAGATTGTTATTCAATAAGAGAACGCTTAGGAAATGTAGAAGGAAAAAAAGTAGTTATCGTTGGCGATATATTGCATAGTCGTGTGGCATTATCTAATATTTATGCTTTAAAAATGTTAGGTGCCGAAGTAATGGTATGCGGTCCAAAAACCCTATTGCCAAAATTCATCGGAGATTTGGGAGTGCTTGTTGAAACCAATCTTATCAAAGCATTAAACTGGTGCGATGTAGCTAATATGTTACGCGTACAGAATGAACGTATGGAAATAAATTATTTTCCTTCCACAAGAGAATACGCGCAACAATACGGCGTCACCAAAACTATTTTAGACAAACTAGATAAAGAAATTGTAATAATGCATCCAGGACCCATCAATCGCGGTGTGGAAATTACCAGCGATGTTGCAGATTCAAGTCATTCCATAATTTTAAATCAGGTAGAAAATGGCGTAGCCATTAGAATGGCTGTAATTTATTTATTAGCATCCAAAATAAAACTTTAAAATATGATTATAGATAGCAGCGGTGTCAATGTAATTATCACGCACCAAAACGAACCCATAACAGATTTTGTAAACGAGATTAATGGATCTTATCCGAAGTTCAAAAACGATAATATCATTATTAATTTATCGAGTTTGAAAGCATTTAGTTTAGACGATATGCTTCAATTTTTGTTGATATCAAATAAACATCGGGTCAAAAAGCATTCATTTGTAATTGTTACCAATAAGTTTAATTTTGATCTTACTCCAGACGAATTAATTATTGTCCCAACTATGCAGGAAGCACAAGATATTATTGAAATGGAAGATATTGAGCGTGATTTAGGATTTTAGTAAATGAAGCTAACCATATTAGGCTGCCACAGCGCAACTCCAAGAATAAATTCCAATCCAACTTCTCAAGTTCTCGAAATAAACAATCATATTTTTTTGATTGATTGTGGCGAAGGCACGCAAATTCAACTCAGAAAACACAAAATTAAGTTTGCAAGAATAAAGCACATATTTATTTCTCATTTACACGGCGACCATTATTTTGGTTTGGTTGGGCTAATTTCAACCTTTAGATTGCTCACGCGTGAAGCTGACTTAAATATTTACGCACCAAAAGGATTAAAAGAGGTTATCACCTTGCAAATGAAATTATCCGATTCATGGACGAACTATCAATTGATATTTCACGAATTAGAATCCCAATCCTCCGAATTAATTTTTGAGGACGACAAGGTTGAAGTATATACAATTCCTCTCAACCACCGAGTTTATACCAACGGCTTTTTGTTTAAAGAAAAAGCAGCGGAGCGAAAGTTAGACATGAATGCAGTTTTAAATGCCAATATTGATAAGTCTTATTTCCGAAAACTTAAACAAGGTTTTGATGTCGAAAACGAAAAGGGCGAAACCGTAGGCAATGCATTAGTCACGAAAAATCCACCAAAACCAAAATCCTATGCATTTTGCAGCGACACAATGTTTCATCCTGAAATAATTTCTGTAGTAAATAATGTGAATGCGATCTACCACGAATCAACTTTTTTAGAAAGTCATAAGCATTTATGCGAACCAACTAAGCACAGCACTGCCAAGCAGGCCGCTGAAATTGCCAAACAAGCCAACGCCAAAACGCTAATTTTAGGTCATTATTCAACACGATATGATAATTTAAATCTCTTCAAAAAAGAAGCACAAACCGTTTTTAAAAATGTTGAACTAGCTGAAGATGGTGCGGTATTTAATTTTTAAATTCCTTCAGATTTGTTATCCATACAATAGCCTCATCTAAACTAGTGCAACGTTTGGTACTTTTGTAGGTAAGCCTTTTTTCAATTTCGGCATTTAGGCTTCCAAATTTATTATAGGAAACAATGGCACTAGCTACAATCATATTGTAAGTATTGTGAAATTTATCCCACAAACTAGGATCTACAGAATACGAATTAACGCGATTTGATATATAACCAAGTTTGGGATTGTTGCCGTAATGTTCAACAACCATCATAGCTACAATTTCAATTTTATCCCAGGTATAATCGATGCCTTCGTTAATTTCAACAATTATAAATTGGTCACAGAAATAAAATACACCAAAATCTAATGTTAGTTTTTGATGTTTAAAAATAGATGCAGGTTCAGATGTTTCAAAAATCAAGGGGTCGTTTTTTAAATCAGAGCCGAAGTTATATAATTTTCGTTATAATCAAAGCGGTAATTTTTATTATGGTTAATTTTGAAATAAAAAACGCACGATGAATAATGATTTAAGCAATTATAGAAAATCTTACGAGAGTAAAGCTTTATTAGAATCCGATCTGCCTGAAAACCCATTAGAGTTATTTCAAAAATGGTTTTACGAAGCCGACAAGAATTTCCCAGAAATAGAAACCAATGCTATGACGCTTTCAACGATTGGTTTAGACGGATTTCCAAAGGGTAGAGTAGTGCTACTAAAGAAGTATACGTACGAGGGTTTTATTTTTTATACCAATTACACAAGCGAAAAAGGCAAAGCCATTCTAAGAAACAATCAAGTGTGTCTATCATTTTTTTGGCATGGAGCCGAACAGCAAATTATTATTAAAGGAAAAGCTGAGAAAATAGCTGATAATTTAAGCGATGGTTATTTTGAATCGCGACCAAGAGGCAGTCAATTAGGTGCCTTAGTTTCCGATCAAAGTGAGGTTATTGAAAGCAGAGAATTTATTGAGGCAAAACTTAAAGCTTTAGAAAGTGAATTTGAAGGAAAAGAAATACCACGTCCACAGTATTGGGGTGGATTTATTGTAAAACCAGTAGAGATAGAATTCTGGCAAGGACGACCAAACAGACTCCACGACAGAATACGTTATCAATTACAAAATGATTTCAACTGGAAAATTGAACGACTCTCACCTTAGTTTTTTTTAAGGCATTGTGCAATATGTTTAATAAAAAAAACATCGATGAAATACATTTAATTTAGCCATAACGTTCAAAAATTAAGTTTAAGACGGCAAAACATCGACGAAATGCATACTAAAACGATAAAATACATGCATTTCATCGATTTTAACATTTTATTAAGAGTTTAAACAAAAGTAGCGGTTAATTTTACTATACCAAATCTAAATAACCCTACTATGAAAGTTTTTAAAACACTGCCGTTATTGGCAATTGTGGCTTTATTCAGCTTCACATCTTGCTCAACAGAAAGTTTTCCGGAAGAAGTTAGTACCATAAATATTAACAACGCACCTCAAGCCAAGGTGATAGAATTGGAAATTTTAGAACTTATAAATGAACATAGAATTAGCATCGGATTAACACCTTTGGTAAATCACAATATAATTAAATCGGTCGCTTTTACTCATACAGATTATATGATAGAAGTTGACAATGTATCTCACGATAATTTCTTTCAAAGAAAAGCTAGTTTGCAACAACATGCGAGCGCTTCAAAGGTTTCAGAAAATGTTGCCTTTGCTTTTAACTCTGCTGAATCTGTTGTAAATGCTTGGATTAATAGTGATTCCCATAGAGCTACCATTGAAGGCGATTTTACCGATTTTGATATTTCCGCCGAACAGAATGCACAAGGAAAATGGTATTACACCAACATTTTTATCAAACGATAATTGGGATTAGTTTGATTAATAGCAGAAAAAGCCACAACGAAAGTTTGTGGCTTTTTTGTTACATCGCATTTCGGGTATTATTTATCTAAAAAGGTATTAGATTAGCACCGTTTTGGTTTCAGTAGATCTGCGACATCGGAGGGATATATTTGATAGTGTATTCTTCCTACAGTTTTGCTGTTTTATGAATATTCTTGTATTGCTATTTAATACACCGCCAACTTATTATTTCATTAATTTCTTGTCCTGCAGATAGCGTTGATTTTCGCTGATTTGTTCTGCATATTTCTTCGACATCAGCGAGAATTTCTTGTATATTCTGAATACATTTGATGATTACTGAAGTACTTTGTTGCCTTCTTTTATAGCGATTAATTGTTGAGTTTTTTTGGTTGATATTAATATAAATATTATAAAACCTAATAGCTATTGAAACTATCAAAGTTTTAAATAGACATTTTTTTTATTTAATAAATGAAGCATAAGACATAATCAAAAGTAAAAAAGCCACCTTTAACGGGTGGCTTTTAAAATTCAAATATGTTAAGCTAAAAATTATTCTTTTAAGATATAGAAGTATGAACGACGGTTAAGTTGGTGCTCTTCTGCGCTACATCTAACGCCATTTGAACATTTGTTAAGCAACTGTGTCTCGCCGTATCCTATAGCGCTTTCTATGCGCTCTGGTGCAATTCCACGAGATAATAAATAATCTCTTGTCGATTTAGCGCGTCGATCGGATAATTTCATATTGTAGCTATCACTTCCTCTACTGTCAGTATGGGATTCAATTTTGATTACCATAGTTGGGTGCTTACGTAAAACATCTACAATATTTTCTAATTCATATTCAGCATCGGTTCTTATGTTCCACTTATCAAAATCGAAGAAAATTGGGTTAATCACAATCTGATTATCCATAATTAATGGTGTTAAATACAAATCGGCTTCAATTACTTTGCCATTATTGTCATCTGTTTTAACCACAGTTTGATCTTCTTTATAATCGTCTTTGCTTCCAACAACCGTGTAAATTTGGTTGCAGTCTACTTCAAATTCATAAGTACCTTCTTCTGTGGTAGTTAGTTTTTCAATAACTTTTCCATTGTTATCAATTAATCTCACTTCAACACCTGGAAGCACAGCATTCGTTTTAACGTCTCTAGCAATTCCTTTTATTATTTGAGAACACACATAACTGTTAAACTGATAAATATCATCACTGCCAAGACCTCCAGGTCTGTTAGATGAAAAATATCCTTTAGAAGTTTCTTCATCTAAGAAAAATGCAAAATCATCATATCCACTGTTGTAGGGAGCTCCCAAATTTTCAGGTTGGGCATCGCTTTCTTTTAAGATATTTGATTTAAAAATATCTAACAGTCCCAAATTTAAAAATCCATCGGTTGAAAAATACAAGGTATTATCTTTGCTCACAAATGGAAACATTTCACGGCTTTCGGTATTTACATTTGGCCCTAAGTTCATAGGTTCGCCATAAGTTCCGTCTTCAAGAATATCAACTTCATAAATATCGGTTTGTCCAAAACCGCCTTCTCTGTCCGATACAAAATATAGTTTTTTATTATCGGGACTTAAGGCTGGGTGACCTGTTGAAGATTTAGCATCGTTAAATGGTAATTCTTTAATATTATCCCAAGTACCGTCATCCGATAGTGTCGCTTTATAAATTTTTAGATGAGAAGTTCCTTTTTTGTCATAATCCAATTTGTTGCGTTTGGTAACGTTATCCCTTGTAAAATAAAGGGTTTTTCCATCATTTGTTATAGCAACGGTTGCTTCGTGATAATCGGTGTTTAGTTTTTCAGCATTGATAAAATCTGGAGTTCCAAATTTGGTTTTGCCGTTTTCTTCAGAAACAGATACCTCAAAAATATCTAAAAATGGTTCCTTATTCCAGCTGTAAACTTTGTTATTTTCATCAGCTTTAGAAGATGCGAAATACAACTTTCCATTATTGATATAGGATCCAAAATCTGAATTGGCAGTATTAAAAGGAACACCTTCAATATTGACAACTTTTTCGGTGTTAGCTGCAAACTTCTCTAAAATGTCAACTTCATCTGGATTGTAGCCTTTAATTCTTGTATCAGACGTTTGAATGGATTGAAATGTTTTTGTCCATACATCAGCTTCGTCATAATTGCCAACACTTCTTAAGGCCTGAATATATTTATAAATATATTCTGGATGAACATCTTTATATTTTTTAAGTGCCTTACCGTACCATAGTGCCGCATTTTTTGTATCGGAGTTGTTGTAATAACAATCGCCAAGTCTGGTTAATACATGTGCACTGCTATCGCCTTTAGCGACGGCTTCTTGATAGAGTTCTGTTGCTTTTACATAGCCATAGTTACTAAAAAACTTATCAGCTAATTTTTTCTGAGAAAATCCGAAAACGGTACTCAGAGCAAAACATAATGTTATTAATTTTAGTTTCATTGTGATAGGTTTTAGAAGTATCTTGGTGATTTAATTCGTTTACTCTTAAATACTTCGAACATTAATAGTATTTCGTGGGTTCCTGAGGTATAAGGTCGCAAATCTGAAATTGGATATTCGTATGCATAACCAATTCTAAGTTGTTTAGAAACTTGAAAGTCTGCAATACCGCCTAAAGCTCCTGCCTGTTCATTTACGCGATAAGCTGCGCCTAACCACAACACTTCATTAAATAAGAAATTTGCGGTTATATCGAACGACAATGGTGCTCCATTGGTTCCTTTAAGCATGAATGCTGGTTTAAATTTTGTGCTTTCGCTTAAATCAAAAACATAACCACCTGTAAAATAATAACTCACGCGCTCTAAAGCAGCGAAACCATCGTCAGGATTAAGGTCTGTGGTTAACATTCTAGGTGCAGACAAACCCAAATACCATTTATTGGTGTGCCAATATAAACCAAAACCAGTGTTAAAGGTCCATCTATTTTGAATTCCAAAAATGGTTGGATCAAAAGATTGGTCATTTTGAAAAGCAGCGTCTAGGCCATAATGGGTAAACCCAGCTTTTAAACCAAATGCTAATTTAGTTTTTTCCCCAGTTTGAATTGTATACGAAAAGTCGCCATAGATATATGAGAAATTTTCAAAACCAAGTTGATCGTCTATAAAAGAAAGACCAAGTCCAATTTTTTCATTTTTCAATGGGCTATGAACAGACAGCGTTGATGTTGAAGGGCCACCTTCTAAGCCAACCCATTGACTTCTGTGAAGGCCAACAACACTTAGTGTTTCTCTACTTCCCGCATAGGCAGGATTAATAGCGATTGTATTATACATATACTGGGTAAATTGAGGTAGCTGTTGAGCTAATGCCATCCAACTACTGGCCAGTATAAAAGCTGTTATGTAATACTTTGATAACTTCATAGGTTAAGATTTTTATTTTGTAGCAACGTAGATTGGTCCTGTGAAAGGTCTTAATCCACTGTTTCTAAGTTTTACGATATAATAGTAAGTTCCAGTTGGTACTTTTCCGGCATTACCTACAGAGGATTTTGATGTTTCGCCACCCCAGTTGTTTTGGTAATTTTTGCTTTCAAATATTTTAGCGCCCCATCTATTAAAGATTTCAACTTCTACAACAAATCCGCAATCTTCAATACCAGTAACGGTAAAGAAATCGTTAATCAAATCGTTATTAGGCGTTACTGCTTTTGAGATTTCCACATCATCTTCTCCACAAGATAGTACAACACAATCATCGTTAACATTTAAATTGAGTATTACTTGGGTGAAACAAACATCATCGTTTGCATTGTATCTGAAAGTATAGTCACCTAACTCAACATTTGAAGGATCGAATAGACTGCCATCTAAGTCTGCATTCCCTGTTACCACTGTCCAAGTTCCGCCTTGAGAAATATCATTTGGCAAGTAATCAAACAGATCTACTTCTATATCCTCAATACATATTGAAGCCTGAATTGCAGATACATCAACTTTTACAGATACATTGATGGTTTGAGTAAAAATGGATTCATTGCCACAATCGTCGGTTACTGTCCATTCTCTAATGATTTGATAATTTTGTGGTACATCTGTTTGAGTTGAATTTTCAATGAAAACAACAGAAATATCATTTGAACAAGCATCTTCAAATACTAATTGAGGTACTTCTGGAATATCATTACAAATAGCAAATATATTTGTTTCGAACGCATTCGTTAAACTAGGAGCGGTCGTGTCTCTTACACTGATAATTTGTGTGTGCACAGTTTCATTACCACATTCGTCGGTAGCAGTCCAAGTTCTAGTAATTATAAATTCCCCAGCACAGTCTCCATTTGAAGTTTCTTCTCCAAAAGTAACTTCAGCAATACCGCAGTTATCAGTTGCTGTTAAAGTTTCAGCAGTTGGAATAGCATCACATTCAA
>NZ_DAISXK010000002.1:0-125959 GCF_036825875.1 Paucihalobacter sp.
ATCGCGCCTGCTTTGGGAGCAGGAGGTCGCAGGTTCGAATCCTGCCACCCCGACCGCCAAAATCCTTTTCACGTAGTGAAGGGGATTTTGTGTTTTAAAAACCATGAGCTTGCTCAAATGGTTTTTAAAACAAAAAATACCAAAAAGCGCAGCTTTAAAGGATTTTGGCGAGCAACGATCCATCTTCAGGATCACGAAGTAATCCCTTCATTCAAAAAATACAATTAAATAGACTGAGAATTCATTCGTTTTAGTAATTGCCATTTATATTTCTGCTTAATTTTTACAAATGCAATCCACATTCTGTCTTTGGGTGGTTGTTCCATCTACCATTTCTATCATCACCAGGAACGGTGCAGTGTTTACAACCAATAGAATTATAACCTTTAGCCACTAACGGATGAAATGGTAAATTATGTTCTTTAATAAAAGCATCACGTGTTTGTTTACTGATATCAAGCAGCGGATAAAATTTTAAAATGCCGTTGCGTTCTTCAAAAATATCGAGCGTTGCTCTGTGGTCACTTTGCCATTTCATTAGACCAGACATCCAGACTTTGTAATTTTTCTTTATGGCATCCAAGGGTTTTACCTTATTTATAGAACAACAAAAATCTGGGTTTTTTAACCAGGTTTGGTCTTTAGTTGTGAAATCATGTTCTTCTTTTAAAGCACTAATAGATTTAACATTTAAACCATACTGAGTACTCAATTGCTCTTTGTATGCTAAGGTATCATCAAAGTGGTAGCCTGTGTCAATGAAGAAGACAGTTTGACTCGAGTTAACATCTGACACTAACTTTAATAGAAAAGCCGAGGTGGCTGCAAATGAACTTGTGAGCATCACATCGTCTTGATTGAAATCTTTGTAAAGTTCATTGATGCGTTGGGTAGCTGTCAGTTTTCTGTACTTATGGTTTAGTGAAGTAATTTCATTGGATGAAAGTACATCATTGTTTTTTAATTTTTTATCGGTTTCAAACATAAAAGTTCAATATATAAGCGGCAATTTAAACATGTTTGTCAAATAAAAGAAGTGACAATTAATTTTTATGAATATGGTAATATAAGCCTACTTTTTCTCATTTTTTGGCATCGGTCCTCGTAAATGTATGATTAATCCGTTAAGAAAATTCCGTAGCACTTGATCTCCACATTCCATATATTTAGGATGGTCTTCGTTTCTAAAGAAAGCACCAAGTTCGCTCTTAGAAATCCTAAAATCTACCAATTCTAAAATTTTGACTATTTCATCATCGCGAAGTTTAAGGGCGACTCTTAGTTTTTTGAAAATATCGTTATTTGTCATGCTAAATAGGTTAGGTATTAATTTTTGTCTTTTTATTTTTTTTCTACTAACCAAAGATAGGCCTCTAGAAATTCTTTATTCCAAAAGTCTTCATTGTGTTTGCCACCATTTACAATTTTATTTCGAATTTGGTTTTCGTTAACTCCTTTGTTTAAAAGCAAATCTACCATTTTTTGTTGTTCAGCAACGGCTGTTTCACTTTCTTCAGTTCCAATCACAAAATAGAATTTTTGAGTTTTTGGTATTTCGGAGGCCTGTGCAAAACTGTATATATCGTCGGTATACCAAAAAGATGGCGAAAATATACCGGCATTTCCAAACACATCAGGATATTTTAAAACTGCATAAAATGACAATAAACCACCTAAGGATGATCCCATAATGCTGGTGTGTTCGGGTGCGGAAATGGTTCTATAATTCTTATCAATATAAGGTTTTAAAGTTTTCACAATAAATTCAAGATATATATCACCTTTTCCTCCACCATATTTTTCATGATGAAAAGGCGTGAGTTCATCAAGTCGTTTTTCGTTGCCATGTTCTATACCTACGATTATGGTTTGTTGGTTATAAATACTATCTAGAATTTCATCAATTTTCCATTCACCGGCGAACGAAGTTTCACGGTCAAATAAGTTCTGAGCATCGTGCATATAGATGACTTTATAAGCGTTTCTAGAATTTTGATAATTTATAGGTTTATATACCCAGATTTGCTTATCGCTGTCAAGTTGAGGTGCTTGTATACGGAATATTTCAATCTGTTGTGATGCAGTACTTTGCGAATAAGAAATGAGTCCTATGAGCAAAACGAAAAGTAAGAAAATATGACAAAAAACGCTTGTTTTTCCCATTATGCTTGAGATGAAAGTTTAATTAAATCGACTAAATACTTAAAAGTTTTCGACAAGTTACAATTATTCGACGACAACAATTTATCTATTCTAGCTAATTTAGTAACCATAAATAACGATTCCTCCAGTTATGATAAATAGACTAGAAAAATTGAGTTTGCTTTCGGAGATGATTGCATTCGCAAGATTAGATGAATCCATTAAATCTATTGAATATAGATTTCTTTTGGGCGTTGCAAAGCAACTCGAAGTTTCGCAAGAAGATTTTGACTATTTGTTTGAACATCCTGTGACCTATATGCATTTAAAATCGCATAGCGAACGCATTGTTCAATTTCATAGATTGGTGCTATTGATGAATTTAAATAAGGAAATCACACCTAAGGAGTTGGTGAAATTACACAACTTTGGGTTGCGTATGGGATTAAGTCATGAGTCTATAAATCGAGTGTTAGATCTTATGGAAAGTTTTCCTAATAAAATTGTTCCTGCAGATTTTTTGATTGATATCTTTAAATTACAATATAATTAATTTCGATAATAATTTTAAAATCAGGCTATCTTAAGTTTTTCTAGCTTATCTTGATAGGCTGTAATTTCATCTCTAAACCGCGCTGCTTCCATAAAATCAAGTGCTTTTGCTGCCTGTTCCATTTGTTTTCGTTTATCTCTTATAGCTTTTTCTAACTCACTTTTAGTAAGATATTTAGATTCTGGTTCAGCCGCTTTACTAGCTTCTTGCTGATAATAATAGGTGCTTACCGAATTTCTAGCCAAGGAACTATCTAAACTTTTATTAAGCGCTGTTGGCGTGATATTATTTGCAAGATTATAGGCAATTTGCTTGTCTCGTCGGTAGTTGGTTTCGTTTATAGTTTTTTGCATGCTATTGGTTATTTTATCAGCATACATAATGGCTTTTCCGTTAAGGTGTCGCGCCGCACGCCCAACGGTTTGGGTTAATGAACGGTTAGATCTTAAAAATCCTTCTTTATCAGCATCGAGAATAGCGACCAATGAAACTTCTGGCAAATCCAAACCTTCACGAAGTAAATTAACACCAACAAGCACATCAAATATTCCTTTACGCAAGTCTTGCATTATTTCAACACGTTCTAAGGTATCAACATCGCTGTGAATATAGCGACATCGTATAGCCACTCGGGTGAGATATTTCACCAATTCCTCAGCCATTCTTTTGGTAAGTGTTGTTACAAGTGTGCGTTCGTCTTTTTCAACTCTTTGTTGAATTTCTTCAATTAAATCATCAATTTGATTAAGGCTAGGACGCACCTCAATCACTGGATCTAAAAGTCCAGTGGGTCTAATAACTTGTTCTACAAAAACGCCATCTGTTTTTTGCAATTCGTAATCTGCTGGTGTCGCACTAACATAAATAACCTGATTTTGAAGAGCCTCAAATTCTTCAAATTTAAGAGGTCTGTTATCCATGGCAGCTGGCAATCTAAAACCATACTCTACAAGGTTTTCTTTTCTACTTCTGTCTCCGCCGTACATGGCGTGAACTTGTGAAATGGTAACATGGCTTTCGTCTACCACCATTAAATAGTCTTCTGGAAAATAATCCAAGAGGCAAAACGGACGTGTGCCAGGTGATCGTCCATCGAGGTATCGCGAATAGTTTTCAATGCCTGAGCAATAGCCTAACTCCCGAATCATTTCTAAGTCAAATTCGGTACGCTCTTTAAGTCGTTTGGCTTCTAGATGTTTGCCAATGTCTTTAAAATAATCGTGCTGTTTTACTAAATCATCTTGAATTTCTACAATTGCATTTTGCAACACATCGGGCGAGGTCACAAACATATTGGCTGGATAAATATTCAGCCTGTCGTACGATTCAATGATTTCATTGGTTTGCACGTCAAAGGCTTCAATTTCTTCAATTTCATCGCCAAAAAAATGTATTCTGAAAGCATTATCAGCATAACCAGGAAACACATCAACAGTGTCACCTTTTATTCTGAAATTGCCATTATTAAATTGAGCTTCAGTCCGTGAGTACAAACTTTGAACCAAACGATGTAATAATTTGGTTCTCGAAATAACTTGATCACGTTCTAGAGTGATGACGTTTTTTTGAAATTCCACAGGATTTCCAATACCGTATAAACAGGAGACAGAAGCTATTACAATAACATCTCTTCTTCCTGAAAGAAGTGACGACGTAGTGCTAAGTCTTAATTTTTCGATTTCTTCATTGATGGATAAATCTTTTTCAATGTAAACTCCAGAAGTTGGTATATAAGCTTCGGGTTGATAATAATCGTAGTATGAAACGAAATATTCTACTGCATTTTCAGGAAAAAATTGTTTGAACTCTGAATACAATTGCGCGGCCAAGGTTTTATTGTGAGCTAAGACTAAAGTAGGGCGTTGTACTTTTTCAATAACATTTGCGACAGTAAAGGTTTTACCAGAACCAGTGACGCCCAATAATGTTTGATAACGTTCGCCGCCAGCAATAGCTTGCGCTAATTTGTTGATCGCTTGTGGCTGATCGCCTGTAGGGCTAAATTCTGATTTAATTTTAAATCGCATAATGCAAATTTAGTTCAGTTTCGAACTTTAAAAAAATGACTATTTAATTAAAACGCGTTATTTCTTGAAACCTTATCTTTTTAAAGTGAAATGGCCACGATAAGTTGTGCCATCTGTTAATGTTGCCAAATACCAATAATCATTAGTAGGCATGGGTTTGCCGTTAAGACTTCCATCCCAAGCGTTATTGATGTCCGTCATTTGTTTAATTAATTTTCCATAACGGTCAAATATTTTTATATCTATACCAGTATTAAATTCTGAATCCACACCATATACCTGCCAAAAATCATGAAAACCATCGTTGTTTGGAGTGAAAAATTTAGGAAATCCTAAGACGGCAATTCTTTGTTCAACAATACCACAGCCGTTTTTATCACGCACAAAAACATCATGAAATCCAGGACTCACATTGTTGAAAACATGGCTATCCTGATAAAATCCATTGCTGCTATCTAAAGCAAATTCATAATCTCCATCGCCTGAAACCTCTACGGTAACTGTATTGTTATCCGTTGCCTGAGAAATATTAATACTGTCTATGAATGCGACGTCGGAAGGCAATACGGTAATTGTTCTGGAATTACTACATCCATTAGTATTGGTCACAAAAACGGTGTATGTTCCGACAGCGTTGATATTATTGAAGGTAGTAGTTACATCTGTAAGTGTACCATTAAAAGACCATTCGTAATAATAATTATTTGGAATGTCGTTAATCACACCTCCAAAAAGTGTGATGGTTTCGGGGAATGAATTCAAGCAATAAATCACAGTCTCATCATTAGCAAGTTGAGGTGGCGGCAACACTCTTAAATTTAAACTTGAAACACTAAAACACTGATTGTTTGAACGAATGTTTACATAGATAGTTTGATTATATGCTTCAATATTTTGATAATTTAGAGAAATAGCATTCCTTCTAGTTTGAGCATCCACGGCCGTTTCATGAAATGTTAAGGTGGCATCTTCGGGAATTTGATTTGAGATGGAGTTTCTCACGCTGGTAAGATTGAAAGTAGTGAAACCTTCAAGGTTATTACTATCACAAGCAGTTACCTCTGGAATAGTTATAGCATTATTATTGATTTGAAGTTGTACTTGTGCAATATTAAAACAGCCAGATTGACTAAATACTCTTGCAAATACATTTTGAAACGGACTGGTGTTTTCAAATTCAAATGGAGTATTTATTGGGTTGGTATTTAGCTCAGCATCATTTTCAGAAAGAAAGAAATTCGAAATCACTAGATTTTGATTGTCATTGGTAATTTCGGTTTGGGCGTTGAATAAATTATAAATGGTTATTCCGTCTTGATTAAAATCGCATTCGGTTAATACTGTATCAAACACCTCAGGAATTGCGTCGTATTCAACAATTATTTCTCCGAAAGACTCACAATTATTATCCAATAAAATTTCGACATTATAAGTTCCGGGTTCATCAATAGTTAGAATAGCATTGGTTTCGCCTTCTAATTCAACACCGTCCTTAAACCATTGGTATTGATTTGTTCCAGGTTCTGTTGCGTTTATGGTGAATGTTTCGATTCCACAAAGTGCATTTCCTGTTGAAAGTAATCGATTTAATCCTAAATCCGTTGACAATTGAAAACTACCAGCTTCAAAGAACACAGCTGAGTCAAAGCGGTAGTTAATATGATCTGCGATAACAAGTTTAACTCGATACGTTTCGTTAGGAATCACATCGGCGGTTGCTGTTAAAACTTTTGTTTGTCCGTTAAAATTAATGGGTGCATTTACATCGTTGAATTGGTCGAAATAAAATTCGTTTTGTGCTGGACAGCCATTGGGAATTTCGGGTAATACGTTTGTGACTTTGATAGGTATATCGGTCCCTGGGACAACCGCTATATTCGTGTAAAGTTGGTCGTTAATGGGTCGAATTAGAAAGGCAAACAAATCCGAAAAAATACAAGTGTTGGGATTATTTTCCTGATATTCTTCCGAAGCAAATAAATATTTAAAGCTTATTTGGGAAGCGACTGCTGAAAACTCAAATTCAATAATCGTAGCGTTATGAGTATTGTCTAATCCCAGATAAAACTCTAACTCGTCATCGCCAACCCAGCCGGGTGCATCATCATCACTTAGATTATCATTTGGTCCAGGAACATTGGAAAGTCTTCCAGTTGATAATACAATTCCACGTTCAAAAGGAAAATTGGAGCCATTTCCTTCAAAATAGCCAAAACTCGTATCACCATCAGAAAAATTGCCGCCGATAACATTTACAACCTGTACATTAGTTATGCAATTGCTGTCAATCAAGATATCCTCAATCAGTTGCTGTGGTGTATATGTCTGACTTTCAACAGATATATTTTGGCTCCAACCAAGAATAGAAAACCAACAAAAAAAATAGAAAAGAATTTGCTTCATATTGTAACCTAAACCCGTTTGCAAAGATACAATTAGCAAGTTATTTGAATGCTGAAATAAATGTTAAAGACGGAAACAGAAATTACGCAGTTGATTTTATCGCTTTAACGCAAAATGTCCTTTTACTTGAAATTGAATATTGCCTCTTACAACATCTGCCACAAACCAGTAATCGTTCGTTGGCATGCGCTGTCCGTTATAATTGCCATCCCAGCCCGAAGAACTAGAATTTAAGGTTTTTAGCAGTTTGCCGTAACGATCAAATATATTAACGATGGTGCCAGGTAGGGTTTCAACGCCTGATATATGCCATGTGTCAAAATATCCGTCGTTATTTGGAGTAAAAAATTTTGGGGCGTCAATAACGACCACTTCACGATCCACAGCCGAGCAACCATTTAAATCTATGATGGTGATGGTGTGATATCCTAAAGTAACATTCTCAAAAACGTTAGATTCTTGAGGCGCGCCACTATCTAAGGCATAGGCGTAATTGCCAATACCTGTTACGGTTATAGTAATATTGTTGGGATCGGAAAAGTCAATAATTTCAACAACTTCAATGTTTGCCGGCTGAGACTCTATAACGTTGAATGCGACCGTGGTCTCGCAACCAAAAATACTAGTAACGGTTACAGCGTAGTCACCAATCTCCGAAATATCAATTTCAGGAGTTGTTTCGCCTGTAGACCAAACATAACTATCATCTGGATTGTTGGTATTCGCGCTTACAGTAACCATACCAATTTCAAGACATATAACTTGATTTGGAATTTCAACCACTGGTAAAGGGTTGATAATAATCGTGAACTGCGTGATTTCAAAACAACCTGTACTGGTGTTTTCAACCCGTGCGAAAATAACATCCATATCTCGGGCTTCGAAATTGTTATTTAAATTGTTATTTGAATTTTCTGCATCCGTATTATTTAGATAATAAGTAACTGAGAAATTATTGGGGTTTTGACTTCCCAAAATGGTTTGAGTTTGTTGTGACAAATCAAAAAACAAGAAACCGTCATAATCATCATCGCAAGATTCTAGATCTTCAGGTTGGTTGGCAATCGGTAATGGATTGACGTTTAATTCAAACGGATAAATTATAAAACACTGCGTTATTGAATGTTGAACTCTAGCATAAAGTATATCGTTCGCCGTTTGATACATGTAATTATTTTGAATGGCGTTAGTTTGATTTTCCGCATCATTAAGCGATGTGAAATAAGACATTTCTACATTATTTGTGTTGTTTATTATTACATCGTTTATGTCATTTACATTAAAGGTTTGGTCAACATTGTCGCAGATGTCATAAACTTCAAATGTGTTTATAATTGGTGGTAGATTAACTTCTAGTTCAATCGGGATTGCTAAATAACAATTAGAGATGGTATTGGTTACCTTAAAATAAACTATTTGTGGATTGCTTAAATTAGTATAATTTCTAGGGTCAGAAATAGGGTTAAGGTCGGCCTCTAAATCAGCCAAATTTTCAAAATACGCTGTTTCAATGTTATCTTGGCGCACGTCAAGAATGTCATTTGCAGCATCAGTCAAATCAAATTGTACGATTCCATCATAATCGTTATCACAGCTAACCAAAGGATCAGCCTGGTTAACTTCTGGTGCCTGAATTACATTGATCGTAAAAGTTGTGATCGAAACGCAAATTGTACCGTTGTCAATGCGTGCAAAAAGTTGTTGGGGATTTACAGTGTTGCTGAATTGATTATTAACAGCATTTTGATTATTGACCGCATCAAATTGATTAAGGTGAAATGTAATGTTTAGGTTGTCGTTTATACCTTCAGCTATTTCGGAAACCTTAAGATTTAAATCGAAATTTTCACGACCATCATTAGATGCATCGTCGCAAACAAACCAATCTGTTGGTTCGTTAAATTCTGGATTGGTGCCGACTTCAATGGTGAAATTTGAAGTTCCATAACAATCGATGTCTGTCAGATTTTCTACACGAACAAAAATCGTTTGAGGATTGGTGATGTTTTGATAGGCAATGGTTTTATCTATTATATTGGCTCTATTGTCAGCATCGTTTTGATTTGTGAAATACAACACCCTTTTTCCAGATTGACCATTTAGAATTTCATTGTCCTTTGAATTAAAAAAGAAATCGCCAAATCCATCACTGTTATCCTCGCAAATTCTATAATTACTTATGGTAGTGAATTGCGGTAAAGTATTTATAATGATTCTTATTGGTTCAGTAGAAAAACATCCTGTAACACTGTTTTCAACTCTAGAAAATACAGTAGTTGAGCTGGTTTGAAAACTTTCTGGATTGGCTATGGGATTTGAATTGGACTCCGCATCTTGCAAATTATTATGAAACGTGATATCGCGTTCGTTGGTACTGATAACCAATTCGGTAATGGTATTGTTCAAATTTACGATTGAAATTCCATCAAAATCATCGTCACAAATTATTATGTCTGCTGGTTGATTGGTTAACGGCGCTGGCAAGATGTTTACTGTAAATTCATTAATAGCGGCACATCCAGTTTGGTTAAATCGAATTCTCGTGTAAAGTGTTTGCGGATTTGAAATATTGGTGTAAAAGTTAGGAAGTTGATTCGTGTTATTATTGGCATCTTCCTCCGTTGCAAAATAAAACACGCTGAAACCAGTTTGGCCATCTGTGATGAGCGCATTAAAGCTTGATAATTCAATAGAAGTGAAACCATCTTGGTCTGTATCACAATAATCTACCGTACCGATTGATTCAAATTCTATAATCGGTACAATAATTAACTGTATGCTGTCATATTCCGTACAAGTGGGACTGCTAAGTTCTATAAAAATTGTTTGTGGGTTTTGGGTTGGGGTAAATGGAATATTTCCATTTATTGGGTTTATTCGATTGTCTCGGTCTTCTTGAGTTAAATAGAATGTTACAGTTACATCAGGTATATCATTTATAATAACATTAGCTATGTTATTGAAACTAAAATTCTCTACACCATCATTATCAATATCGCATCTCGAAAAATCTCTAATTAGAGTTCCTGTTAAGAGTAAGTTTGTATGAATTTCAAAAGATACGATTGTTGCACAGCTCGTATCATTGTCTTCAACACGAATGTAAAGTTCCTGTTCATCGATAACAGTATTTTCGTAGTTGGATGGATTTGAGATGCGGTTTTCGCCTACAAATGCGTCTTCAAAGGTCTCATAAAAAGATACGTTTACATTGGTGAGGCCTTGTAAAACTTCGTCGGTAATGTCATTTAAGTTAAAGTTGGCAAATCCGTCATGATCAGGATCGCAAGCGTCAATATATAAATTTGCCGAATTAACAACAGGATTAGGCAGTACCGAAATATTGAGCGTAGTCGTGCTCATACAACCAGTGGCTGAATTAACGACGCGCACAAATACCTG
This sequence comes from Paucihalobacter sp., assembly GCF_036825875.1. Taxonomy (NCBI): domain Bacteria; kingdom Pseudomonadati; phylum Bacteroidota; class Flavobacteriia; order Flavobacteriales; family Flavobacteriaceae; genus Paucihalobacter; species Paucihalobacter sp. The sequence continues at coordinate 10,528 of NZ_DAISXK010000002.1, forward strand.
TTCGTTCATAGACGTGTTCACATAAGGCATTGCGATTGCGTTGCTTCCTGTTTCAGCATCAGTTTGAGTATTGTGATAACTAACCACTAGAATGGGCTGGTTGTTTGTTATTTCTTCGTCCTTTTGCGTTAAATCTATTTGCGTTACGCCGTCAGCATTGGCATCGTCACAAACTAATAAATCGGTTGGTGAACTTATATTTGGTAAGGCGTTTACTACTAGATTAAATGAGGTAAATGCCAGACAACCAGAATCTATATCTTCAATTCTTACAAAAATAGATTGCGGATTGGTCGAGTTTTGAATTGGGTTATTAATTTGATTTATATCGTTTTCAGCATCATCGCTAGTTAAATGATAAGATATTTGGTAATTAGACGAAGGCACCGATGCCAAAACTTCTGTATCTTTAATAGTTAAATCGAAAATTTCTATACCATCACCACTCGAATCATCGCAAATTTCAAAATCCGAAATAGAAGTCGCTGTTTGGGTGCTACTTAAGGTTACGTTTATAGCATCCTCAATGAAACAAACAGAATTGGCAAATGGAATTTCAATTTCAACCCGATAGTTTCCTGATTCAATAATGTTCAAATTTGCTTGATTTGCTCCAGTAATAAGTACATCGTTAAAGAACCAGCTATAGGTTGCAGCTGGATTCTGAATATCCCCGTTAAGTTGAACAGTATCCGCACAGGTTGAAAAATCTTCACCCAAATCGACGGTTGAGTTAAAACTATTCCCTTCTATAAATACGGCAGAATCATAATTTTCGTCATCTTGATCGGCAATTACTAATTTAATTTGGTAGGCAACGTTGGGCGTTATGCTTGCCGAAGCGGTTAATATCGTAGTTCTTCCGTTATAATTGGTGTGACCTAAATTATATCCTTCAAAAAACTGGCTGTTTTCTTCTGGACAAAAACCTACAATTTCATCGTGTATTGTACTGGTATTTACGGGAATGTTTGTGTTTGGAACTAATGCAATATTGGTGTAAGGATCATTTGTTCCAGCTAACCTAATCAAGAAAGCAAAGCCATCGGCATAATCACAAGGAAAATTTGCAAAATATTCTTCCGAAGCTAAAATGTAATTAAACGATATTTGATTGGCGGTTGAAATAAATTCAAACTCTATGGAAGTCGCGTTTAGGGTTCCCGTAATTCCAAGTGTTTGTTCTAAATCCAGATCGGTTCCCCAAGCTGGAGTTCCCTCGTTTAAAATTTGTGTATTTTGAGTATTTCCTCCAGATAACACATTGCCAGTAGCAAGTACTATCCCATTTTGAAAAGGAAAATTAGAACCTGCACGTTCAAAATAGCCGAAGCTATTAAAACCATCAAGGCTACCATTTATGGGTGACGAAATGTTTGAAACTTCAACACATCCTGAGATCAACTGATTTTGAATTAATTCTTCAACAGTGAAATTATCATTAATCGCAATTTGTTGCGCACCACAAATTATGCTGATACAGCACAGTAAAAGGGTGAGGGAGCGATGATTAAATTTCATTAAGTTTCAGTTATATATTAAATAGCAAAAAGCTTTGAGGCAATAAAACAAGGCTTCTATTCAAAATCACAACGAAAGTAGGCCTTAATTAGATAAAAAGCAAATAACATCGATAAAATACATATTATTTTAACATTTAATTCTCATGACGAAATTATGGGTATAGTTTTCTACGCTTATAATCAGTGTTTATCCGTTTATATAGGCCTCCATATTGAATATTAATTATTTAAATTAAAAGTAACTAGAAGTTGGGTACGTTCAATTGAAATCTGATTCAGAATCAAATGAAAAGCTATCCTGTTTTAGCGCGGATGATTAAATAAAAATGAAAACTAATATCAATAACTAATAGTCACCCAACCTGACGGGTTTCTAAAGTCTGGATCATTTAGTTTTAGGATGTAGTAATAGCTGCCCGTTGGTACCAAATTTCCAATTCCATTTATACCTCGGTTCGGAATGCCGTCCCAAGGCGCTGAATTGTCTCCCAAAAATATTAAAGTTCCATACCGGTTATAAATAAGCAATTCGTGGTTGATAAAAACATTATATAAACCTTGTATATTAAACCAATCGTTTAACCCATCATTATTAGGTGAAAATCCTTCGGGTATTCTAGGTGGGCAGTTTTCAATCTGTAATTCGGACTGGAAAACTTCAAAACATGCGTCAGTTATTTGTTTTATGTAAATGGGTTGTGGATTAGTATTGTTATTATATTGGGTAGGATTGCTAATGATATTTACGTTACTATTTAAATCTTCAAGCGTTTCAAAAAAGCTATAGTTTTCGTCATTCTGATCTGGCAATGTTTCAATTAAATCAAATAAATTGAAGGTTGCAATTTCAAATCCTTCATTACAAGCGGTAATTTCTGGCAAAGAAACAATGTCAGGCGGCAGCAACAATTCGATATTAATAGTAAATGCATTATTTTCTTCGTTAAGTTCGGTAACAATACCTTCACCGGATCCATTATCATCAACGGCAATTGTAAGTACAAATTCAGGAGCAAGATTCTCAGGAATTTGAAGGATGATGGATGCGGTTTCAGAACTGTCAATATTCAAATTATTCTGCGTTGAACTTTGACCGACTAAAGTGTTATTGGCATAAAATGCAATTGGCGTATTGGCTGGTAAAATATCCGTGCTGTTTGAGTTAAAGACTTCGTAAACAAGTTCAATTTCAAAACTATTACATTCTACATCATACTCAATAAGTTGAATGGTGGCGTCGGGTAACTGGCTGTTCAGTACAGTTATAACGTTATTTATCATGACAAAATCCTGACCCGAAGTGAGTTGAATAGTTGCCGAAGTATCGCCAATATTAATTAGGTTTTGAATATTGTAGAAATCAATATCCATATTCCATAATTCGGTGGAATTCGTAAAACTATTGGTGCTGTTAAAAGCGTTGTTTACAGGATTTAAGGGTGGATTGCTAATCGGAATTCCGTTAATACTCAAAGTTTCATTTACAGCTATTGCTGCATCGCCTTCCCAAGCAAGGAAGCCTATTTTTGCACCTTCGTTATCTAATACATTTAAGTTTGCTAAAGTAATATTTAAGCTTGTTGGTACACTTTGAAGTCCGTCATATACATTCACTTGATTCAATGGTAAATTATCATCTTCAAAAACAATAATTATGGCCCAACCTGCGAAATTTGTACCGGTGGGACAGTACGGAGCAATTACTTCAGTTAAGTCTAATTCTGATAAGGTGTAGATTCCGTTTCCTTGTTCTAGGATTAAATTGGTGACATCAGCAAAGGCAGCGAAAAATATGCGATTGGCGTCGAGGCTATTACTAAATGTGCGCTCAGCTGAAATGGTACTATCGTTTAAATTCACTTCAAAATCACCTTCGCCTGAACCAGCCCAATACAGATAGGCAGCAATTACTGTTTGATTCTCGTTGAGGTTTAAATTTGCTGAAGATGAGGTTAAAATTTCACAAACCGAAAAAGGCCCATTTTCCGACGTATTCATAGTATTGCCAATGGCGGTGTAATCAAAGCGTCCGTTAAATTGTTGGAAAAGACTTACGTCCTGAGCATAGAATGAATTAAAATTCAAAACTATAAAGAGCATTGAAACATTGAAGAGGTACTTCTTCATGGTAGGCTTATTGTGCACTCGAAGTTACAAAAATTAATTTATCGTTTCAACGTAAAATGCCCTTTAGCCTTGCGTCCATCTTCTAAAGTAACTGAAAACCAGTAATCGTTAGTAGGCATTACTTTGCCATTAAAAGTACCGTCCCAACCCGAACCAAGTGGGTCTAATTCGGCTAATAATTTACCATAGCGGTCAAAAATATAAATAATGGTGTTGGGCTGAAAGTTTCTGCTTACGCCTTTTATTTGCCAAAAATCATTGTAACCGTCGTTATTTGGGGTGAAATATTTTGGAAAACCGATTACAGAAACCATTTCATCCACAATACCACAATTATTTTTATCGCGTACAAAAATGGTATAAATGCCAGGTTGTAAATTATTAAAGGTGTTACTGTCTTGGTATAGACCATTCGAATTATCTATGGAAAATTCGTAATCGCCTTCACCACTTACTAAAACGGTGATACTATTGTCTTGGGTTAAATCGGTGACTTCAAAATTTTCAATCGTTGCGATATTTGAGGCCATAACGGTAATAGTTCGGTCTTTGAAACAACCGTTGGTGTTGGTAACGCGCACAGTATAAGTACCAGGTTCATTCACTTGAATTTGCATAGTTGTTGCGCCAGTAGACCAATTGTAAAAGAAATTGTTAGGAAGCTCGTTAAGCACACCGCCATCTAAAGTAATGGTTTCTGGGAAGAAATTTAAGCAGTAAAGCGTTTCAAACTCGGTTTCAATTTGTGGTAATCTGAAGACACTTAAGGTAACTTCGTTAATACCAAAACAGGCATTGTCGTTTTCAACGCGCACAAAAATTGTGTGATTAAAAGCAGTACTGTTGGTGTAATTATTAGGGAGTTGATTTTGTTCTAAAAGTGCATCATCTAAGGTTTCAAAATAGGCAATATCCAAACCAGCTGGCAATCCTGATAAAACTTGTTCATTAGCATCGGATAAAGTAAAGGTGTAGAAGCCATCTTCTTCACCATCATCATCACAGGCAGTTAATTGTGCGTCGTTAGCCGAAGTTGCACTTACTTCTAATGAGACCTCTGCAATATTGGTGCAACTGGTTTGCGTGTCTGTAACTAAAGCATAAACTAGTTGTGGATTTTCAAAATTATAAAAAGCGTCACCATTAATGGCGTTTGTGTTATTTTCAGCATCGGAAATAGATAAAAAATAATCTACAGTACGGTTGCTTTCATTATTGGTTATATCATTAAATATTTCGTTGATATTAAAAAGGGTAAAACCATCGGGAATTCCATCTTCGTCGCATTGAAATATGGTGGCATTTATGGCTTCGGGAGCTGGATTTATTACCAGATTAAATGGTGCAGTAATAAAACATTCTGAGTTATTATTATTGGTAATTCGAACAAAAATAGTTTGGTTAAAAGCTGTTGTATTGTTGAAGTTGGAATTGATTGAATTCACATTGGCATCGGCATCTGTTTGGTTAAGGTGGTAACTAACCGCGTAAGTTGCTTCGCTTTGAGTACCTAATAAATTTGAATTGAATGCATTCAAATTGAAGACTGCAAAACCGTCAGTAGGGTCGTTTAGATTGTCACAAATTTCTACAGTCGTTTCGCCTTGGATTGTTGGTGTGATAAACACTTCAAAATTAAAACTTGTGGTGTCATAACAATCGGGATTATTGATATTTTGAACTCTTACAAAAATTTCTTGTGGGTTCACGGTATTGGAAAAATCCGTCATTAACGGATTTATATTATCGATGGCGGATTGCAAGTCGGTAAAGTACAAAACCTCATAAATGCTTGAATCTAAAGGTCCCAAAATTTCAGCATCTTTGGTTCTTAAGTTAAAGTTTGCCGTTTCCGTACTGCTGCAAACGTTTACATCAGATGGTTGGTTGGCAATAGTTGGCACTTCAGAAATATTAACCACCGCTTCACCTTCAATAGGACATTCGCCATTATTTGGCTCAATAAATACTTCGTAAAAACCAGACGTATCAACGGTAAGCGTTGCACTTATCTCATCAGGGATCTCAACATCGTCTTTAAACCATGTGTAATCTGCACCAGGCAAATCATCAGCTTGTAAAGTAAAAACGCTGCCATCGCACAGTAAAAGTTCGGTGGTGCTAATACCATTTCTAATAATATCTATTTGAGAGTTGAAAAGCGACTGAATAAATGGAGGTAAACCAATTCTACTTAGATTTTGGCCTGTACCATTCACGTCTAAAAGTACACCTTGTTCATTATATCCAGCTGCGTTGCCATTTGCTTCGGGATTATTGATGACACCTAAATACCGCGCAACGGCATTGTTGCCCGTAAAACTTAATTGAGCACGGTAAATTTTCTTGTTGATACCTAATTGCAAGGCACCTGCACTCATAGAGTTTGATGTGTGAATTATTTGAGCGCTTGCTGGAATATTGGCAGCTTCTAAATCCCATTGAATTACTTGACTTGCGCCATTTCCGTCAATGCCCAAGCCAACGGTGGCGTATAACTTTCGGTTTTCAGATGAAAATTCAACACCGTACGGACTGTTATTGTTTTGCGGAGAATAAACTTCTAACGGATTAGAAACAATTCCTGTATCGTTATCAAAATCATAGAGATAAACACCACCTGGACCATCTACACCAGTTTGGGTGGAAAAACCATAATGTGCAACTCCAAGTTTTGTGCCGTCCGGCGACGCTTTTAAATAGCCCAATGCATTTCGGCGGTAACCAGCAAAAGGAACAAAAGGTGTTACGGTTGAAATTACTGGATCTGTAGTAACGCCATTTTCATCAATTTTAAAGGCGTAAAAATTGGACCCAAAATGTGATAATACCCAAAAAGAGGTGCAATCATCTGCTTTAACCGCAGTTATTTTTTCTGAACATTTATAATCGACTTGAATAGGAACATTTGGGTCGTAGGTTATAAGCGCTACGTTTTTTTCAGAAGGTACCACATCACCCAAACCACCTTGTAATGACATATCAACTAAGGAATATCGCAACCCGTTATTCACACCATCACCGGCTGATTGATTTGGAAATGCGGCTGTATTAAAATGGTGTGGCTCATCAACAGTAAATAAATAAAAGAAATTGGCATCCTGTGGTTTTGGTACAATTAAGCCCGAAGATGTGCTAGATTCATCACCAAACAAACCTGTTCCGACGGCTTCGTTTGCATTGGGCATACGTTGGTGGTTTCTGTTCCATACAGTGCGGCCATCGGAGTAAAAAAGTAAATTACCTGCGGTATCGGATATAGATGTACAGCCTTCAAGTGTACTTAGCTGGCCATTGGTTAGTGCAGTAACTTGGTCGGTGGCTTGGTTAAATCTTAAACCAGCACGTTGGCCAAAATACCAATTAGAGGCTTCGTTTTGGGCTAAACTTGTAAGGCCCACTAATAAAATAATGGTAAATAATATCTTTTTCATTCGCTGTAGCAACAGCTACCAAAGATATTATAAATCTCGCTTTTTTAATAATCTGTAAGACAAAAACACAAAAACGGCAGTCCAACCTAAAACAATAATAATTTCATACCAGTGCACGGCAAAGTCATATGCCATCTCGGTTTTATCAGGAAACTTAGTCATGGCTATACGTTGAAATGGTTGGTCTATAAGTTTATACATAGATTTAAGTGGGAAGAAATTTTGAATTTTTTCGGCAAAACTCATGTCGGATTTCCAGGCGATAATTCCGAAGGTAATCCATTCAAGAATGTAAAGAATAAATAAAAAGGCCAAGGCAAATGCCGATCGTTTCACGAGCATCCCAAAGAATAAACACAAGCTAAAAAAGCCAACAAGCTTCACAAAATAGGCTAGAATATATGCGGTGTCTCTAAAAATAATACCAATTTCGTTGTAACTGGAATAATACAATCCAATGCAAAGCGATAAAATAAATATAATTACCGTAGATACCAACGAGAAAAATACAATCGTATAGAACTTAGAAAGAATAAATTCTTTTTTACTCAAACCGTCAATAAGATTCTGTTTTAAGGTGCGATTGCTGTACTCGTTTCCAATCATACTCACAACCACAATAGCAAAGAAAAACTTGAATTGAGATGCAAAAAAAGTTGTGATATGCCAAATCATCGGAAAATTGAAAACACCGAGTTCGCCTAATTCAATAATAAACAATCCGAAGAAATTAATTTTAAACGATGATAATAGTAAAATAAATAGTGGTAAAATAAACGATATAAAGATCAGCACTTTATTAATACGGCTCAATAAAAGTTTCTGTAATTCTAATTGCAATAAACGAATCATAATGTAGCCTAAATTAGTTAGCTTGGTTGTCGGTAAGTTGTAAAAATTGTTCTTCAAGACTTTCTTTTCGTTTTATCAAATGCGAAAGTGTAATGCCTTTATCAAACATCATTTTGTTAAAGGTTGAAGCTTCTATTGGTGCGTTTAAAAATACCGTAACAAGTTCGTTCTCAACTTTAATTTTATTGAAGTTTTCGTCGTGTTTTAAAATCGAAATCATTTTATCTTGTTCCGTACATTTCAGTTCAAAAAACCCATGACTGCTTATCATTTCATCAACACGACCTGAGTATAATTTTACACCATGACGCAATACTACCACATGGCTGCAAACTTTTTCAACTTCATCTAATAAATGCGACGCTAACAAAATGGTAGTTCCATTGGCAGCAATATCTTTTATAATTTGTCGAATTTGGTGAATACCCTGCGGATCTAATCCGTTTGTTGGTTCATCTAAAATTAAAATTTCGGGATTGTTTAATAGGGCAGAAGCAATCGCTAATCGCTGTTTCATACCCAAGGAAAAAGTTTGAAATTTACTGTGTTTTCTGTCTAAAAGCCCGACGATTTCTAGTTTTTTGTTGATTTCATCTGGATTGACACCTTTTATTTTACAAACCAATTTTAAGTTTTCAGCAGCCGTCATGTACGGATAAAAATTAGGTCGTTCTATAATTGCGCCAACTTTTTTTAATGCATTATGGGTTGAAACAGTGCCGTTAAACCAACTGAAATCTCCAGAAGTTTTATTTACAACATTTAAAACAATACCGAGTGTTGTAGATTTGCCGCTGCCATTCGGGCCGAGAATGCCGTAAACATTGCCTTTATTAATGGTAAAACTTAAGTCTTTTACCGCGGTTATTTTGCCAAAATTTTTTGTTAAATTATTGATGGTTAGAATGGTTTCCAAAATGAAGTCAGTTTAATTATAACACTTCAGTAGTGTTTTGGTTAATTATTTAATATGACGAAGCTAAACAGATATTGTTACAAGGATAGCAATAAAAACCTTAAATTTGAGTAAGAATAATGTTATGCAAGATTTAAAAATTTCGAAAAAAAAACCATCTTATCCCATTACCGATAAGTTACATGGGTATCTGTCGCGGTATAACAGAAATATTAAAATACCAATATTTTACGATGATTTGCTGCGATTTCAAGGTTCAGTTACAGTTTATGATAGAAATGATGTGGACACGCTATGGATACGGGTATATTTCGATGAACATGAACGCCAGGAAATTGATTTATCGTTAAAGAAAGTTTATACAATTTTGCATTCCGATGGAAACGATACTACCATTCCGTTTCTAAATGTAGATGCGGTTGATTACTGTACTTTTGGAAATTCAAAACCTTTCAGAATAAAAATTCGTAATATTTTAAACGATAACTTCACCTATTTTTATGTAAAAAGGGCCGATGCGTCTCGTATTTATGGTTTAGAATTAGAACATATGCTGTCGCCTTATAATTTAAATTTTTTGGTCTATAAGGATACGCTTATTGAAGAACATATTGCTGGCATTCCAGGTGATGATTTTATAAAAAACTATCTGCCAAAATGCACTAAATCGGAAAAATCTCAAATTGCGAAGGAGTTTGTAAAATTCAACGAACGGTGTATGATTCGTCTTTTGGGCGATATGCGTTCTTATAATTATGTAATTGTTCCAACCCATGATTTTGACCATGTGGTTTATAAAATTCGGGCCATTGATTTTGATCAGCAATCCTTTGAAGGCAAGTTTAACATTTATAGACCACAATTTTTTAAAGAAAATTTTAAAATGGTTGAATTAGTGCAGGAAAGCTTTAAAAAGTTTTCAGTTGACCAATATAAAATTGAAGAACGCTCTATTTTAGTGAAACGACTTAAAAGCTTTCAAGGTAGAATAGATAAACTGCTAAACTGTATGACCAACGATAGTATTTCTTATGATGGACATATTGAATCACTTAAGAAAAGTATTTTCGATTACACCTTAGATCAAAAATTTATGCGCTGTAAAACAATGGGCGACATATTGAAAAGAGCCTTAGAGTATTTAACGCGTAACTATGAAAGTGTAAATATACAAGCGTTGAAAACGAAGTAAATATCCCCATTGGATTGCGGGAAACAGCTTTAAAAGTCAAAAAATAGAATTCTTTTAATTCCAGTGTTCGTCGAAGTCTAAACTATCATAATCGTCTATATCTAAACCATCCTCAAATTCATCATTAAAATCTTCTAGATTTTCAGCCTCAAATTTTTTTTCAGGCGCTGTGTCGGGTAATTGTCCGTGTACAAACATCAGATTAGGGTAATCTGTTCCTTTGGCTTCTTCAACTATTTCGGCCAATTCAACATAAAATGTCCACATACTTAAAAAATCGTAAACATAAATGAGTTTGGTTTGTACTTCGTGAATTATTTCTTTGATGATTGTGGAACTCATGGTTCGTTCGGCGGCATCGTCACCTAAATCTAACATAGGTATTTCTTCGCCTTGATTCCACGCATCGTCACTTAAAAAAAATGATGCCATTTCCAAGCCATCAAAGCCGAAACTTTGGGCAATACAATTGTGTAAATCCTCAAGAGAATCCGTTTCTCTTATTTCGATATCTCTAAATACGTCTTCATCGGTATCGTTATCTAATACCACTCTAAATCTGTAAATCATGTTAGTTTAATTTTACGTAACAAAGATACTAATTAAGTTGAAGAGACTTGCGTTTGCCTTTGATTTAGCTTGCTGCTTTCAAGAATTAAATAGAATTGTATGCCTATCATAATTGCAGCAATTACCAAATGTAAAGGCTGTGTTGAAAAAGGAAAATCAAAATAGTACATAGCAATTCCGGTCAGTATTTCTAAGGCAATACACCACATTACTAAACTAATTTTTTGGTATCCGAGTTGTAATTTTCGGTTTCTTAAAAATAGCCATCCATTTAAAATTAATACTAAAATGGATAATGAACGATGAATATAAAAATTTAAGGTTGGCTCGGCTAGCCACTCACTTTTGATATAGCCAATTTCTTTAACTTGTTCATCAACATATTGTCTTACCTGTGTGCCTAAAACTATTTGAACTAAAGTAAGAACTGTGGCCGCTATTAGTGCCCATTGAAAAGTTTTGTCTGCTATTTGATTTTTGAAGCTTGTTTTGGAGGCGTAAATTAAATACAATATGATAAACACAATTACCAAGGCCATTACCATATGAATGGTTATTTTAAAAGGCGCCAAATTAGAATCCACGACGGTTTTACCTAGCCATGCCTGAAAACCCATGGCAAAAACGGTTATAACACTCAGTGGAAGCAACCATTTATTATCTTTCCAAAGCCAAATAGACATGATGGTAAAGATAAGAATGGGTATTCCTGAAAGTGCGCCGATAAGGCGGTTAATATATTCTACCCAAGTATGTAAAGGATTGTATATGGCATAATCGTGGGCTGTGAAATCCGTCCAATTTTCATCGTTTAAAGTTGTGCCAGAAACAAAGTCTTTCTTGGCCACTTTAAGCGCTTCATCTACAATAATGACAATTCCTTTTTTATAGGTGTAATTTGGTTTAAACTCAAGCTCCGAAGCTTCGGTTGGTGGAATATAATAACCAAAGCATTTTGGCCAATCCGGGCATCCCATTCCTGAGCCGGTCATTCTTACTACAGCCCCGGCAATAATCACAAAATAAATAAGCACTAAGGCTATTTTGGCGGTTTTTCTGAATTTTTTAATCATGATTTGGTTGCAACTTTTAAACCTAATTTTTCACCTTCCTTGAGCATCATCTCGTAAGCCGCTTCGTATTGGTTGGGAATTTCACCCTCTAAAACAGCTTCTTTAATGCGTTCTTTTATAATACCGATTTCACGTGATGGACTTAAGTTAAAGGTGGTCATTATATCTTCGCCACTTATTGGTGGCTGAAAATTTCTGATGTGATCCCGGGCTTCAACTTCTTCAATTTTTTCCCTTACCAATTGAAAATTGTGATGGTATTTTTTAAACTTCTTTGGATTTTTCGTCGTGATATCTGCCTCGCAAAGCGTCATTAAATCATCAACAAAATCACCAGCATCAAAAACAAGTCTGCGTACTGCTGAGTCGGTGACATAATCGGCCAGAGCAATGGGTCTGGAACTCATAAATACCAATTTTTGAACATATTTCATTTTGTCATTCAAAGGCATTTTTAGTCTTTTGAATAATTTGTAAACCATTTTTGAGCCTTCAAATTCATGACCGTGAAAGGTCCATCCAATTGTTTTATGAAATTTTTTGGTAGGCGCTTTGCCAATATCGTGTAATAATGCAGCCCAACGCAACCAAAGGTTATCGGTATGATTGGAAATATTATCAAGCACTTCTAAGGTATGGTAGAAGTTATCTTTATGGCGTTGTCCTTCAATTTCTTCAATACCTTTTAAAGCTATAAGTTCTGGTAAAATGTGTTTTAGCAATCCTGTTTTTTCTAATAATAAAAAGCCTTTTGACGGTTGTTCGCTTTCCATTATTTTATGCAATTCAGTTACAATCCGTTCGTTGGTTATAATAGTTATCCTCTGATGATTTTTTGAAATGGAGGCCAAGGATTCGGCTTCAATTGTGAAGTTAAGTTGCGTTGCAAATCGAATGGCGCGTAACATTCTTAGTGGATCATCGCTGTAAGTAATGTCAGGATTAAGCGGGGTTTTTATTATTTTATTTCGTAAATCATCAATACCGTTAAACGGATCGAGTATATCTCCGTAGCGTTCCTGGTTTAAGCTAATCGCCATGGCATTTATGGTAAAATCTCTGCGATTTTGATCGTCTTCAAGGGTGCCGTTTTCAACAATAGGATTGCGGCTGTTTTCGATATATGATTCTTTGCGCGCACCTACAAATTCAATTTCGATATCTTGGTAACGCAACATGGCTGTGCCGTATGTTTTAAAAACTTTCACCTTCGGTTTATTTGGTAATAACGACGCTACTTTTTTAGCCAGTTCTATACCGCTGCCAATTGCTACAATGTCAATGTCTTTGGCATCACCGCGTTCTAAAATAAAATCACGTACAAAACCACCAATCGCATAAGCATCAAGTTGTAAGGATGCCGCCGCTTCAGATATTTTTGAAAAAATGGGATGTTGTAATGCTGTTTTGTAATTCATCAATTTATTACCGTATCACCTTAACGGTACCGTCATTTCCCAATCTAATTATAGAGGATGGATCGGCATTGCCGTTTTCGTTTGGCAAATTTACAACATAGTCTACACCTTTTAAAATACTACCGCTAATTTCACTGAAATGTTTTGGTGTAGGTTTCCCCGAAATATTTGCAGAAGTTGATACAATTGGCCTTTTTAATTTCCTAATTAATTGGTGTGCAAAACCACGGTCAACTACTCTTATGGCTAGAGTGTTGTCCGCCGCCACCAAGTTTTCAGCAATGTGAACAGGTTGATCGTAAATAATGGTAGTTGGTTTTTTGGCATATTTTAAAATATTATATGCCAAATCTGGAACATTCGATATGTATTGCTCCAACATTTTAAAATCAGAAACTAAACAAATAAGCGCTTTGCTTTCCTCTCTTTTTTTTATTTGAAATATTTTTTCAATAGCTTCGTAATTAGTTGCATCACAACCAATCCCATACACGGTATCGGTAGGATATAGAATGGTGCCACCGTTTTTGAGGATGTTTAAGGCTTGTTGAATTTCAGTATGTAAAGTCATTTATTGAAAAATTTGGAAGATTAAACTTCTTTTAACGATTGTTTGTATTGCAAAGACTCACTCATTGGAGCACCTTTTAAAATTAAGCTAAATAACGGTCTGTTTTTCGATTTAATGATACTACTCATCCCATATTTAATTAATAGAAAAGCAAACACCGAAAAATAACCCCAATTTCCATAATGTTTTTTCATAATATATAATAATGAAATTTTCAGCTCTTTTTTAATAGGAATGGATTTTCCGGTACTAGCGCCATGTAAGTGTGTAAATTTTGCCTCAGGGACTAAAACAGCCGATTTATTGATTTTTTTCAAGCGCAAACATAAATCGGTTTCTTCGTAATACAAGAAAATTTGTCGGTCAAAACCGCCTACTGATTCGAAATCCTTACGACGAAGCATCATAAAACTTCCCGGTACAAAATTAACTGTAATCGGTTTTAGGTAAGCTTTTTTTCGTTTGGGATATTTTTTTGGATTGATGAATTCCAAAAACGAACGTCCTAAAATTTCACGCATTGGAGAAGCAAAATGATCTAAAGAAATCATGAAATCACCATTTTCTTTGAAAGCTTGGCCACCAACAACACCTATAGCGTCATCTGTTTCTAGATATTTTTTTAAGATTGATAAGCAATCATTTAGAAAAAGAGTATCGTTATTTACAAAAGCTACATATGGTGCATTTGTGTATTGATAACCATGCATATTACCACCGCCAAAACCTGTATTTGTAGGACTTCGATACAGTTTTAATTTAGGATTACTCTGTTTGTTTACAAATTTTTTTAGGGTGTTAAAATCTTCTGTTTCGGAGCAGTTGTCGGTGATTATTATTTCAAAATGAAGCTTAGTATTAGTTTTTGAAAAAATGGATTCAACGCAACTAATCGTATGATGACTTGAATTGTAATTAATTAAAATAACGGCTACATCACTCATGGATTATAGAAATTGATTGACACCTTTTTCAATATAGGTGATTTTTTTATGGGTGGTTTTTTTTTCAATTTCTAAATTGAGTTCAATATGACTTTTAGATTGTTCGGGATGATAAATGTGATATACAATTCCGGCATGTTTAAGTCGTTTGCCCTGAATGCCAATATTGTGAAGACGCTGTATCATTTCAGAATCATCAATACCCCATCCAACTAAATTTTCGTTAAAACCATTTATTTTAATGAAGTCGTCACGCCAAAAAGACATATTACAACCTCTTAATTTTGTAGATCTTGTGTTTGATGTTTTAGCGAAACGCATTAAAAAGGGTATATGAAGTGTACGACCTCTTTTTTTAATTCCTTCACTAAAAAATCCGAAATGTATTTTTTTCTGATTAAAAATTTTAGGTATATTTTTTTTTTGAATATTAACTCTAGATCCATACAAGTAGTGACCTTTTTCAGAGAAATTTAAATGGTCTTCGATAAAGTTTTTATGCATAATAATATCCCCATCAATTTCAACAATATAATCGAACTTGGCTTTTGCAATGGCTTGATTCATAATTCTTGGCTTTCGGTTTTCAAGGTCCTCATGCCAAATGTGAATAAGTGGTATTGGAAATTTCTGTTGAAAGTTTTCAATTAATTGACGTGTTTCTTTTTTTGAACCATCGTCGGCTATTATCACTTCATTGGGTAATACAGTTTGATTTAAAACACTTAAAAGCAAAAGCTCTAAGGCTTCGGGCCAATTATAGGTTGGTGTAACTAGGGTGCAGGTTGGGTGTGGTTTCATTGGTTAAAAATAATTATTTAAGAATTAAACAAGCACAAAGTTCCATTGAAAATTTAGACTCAGAATTAAATGAATGTCTTAGCTTTTATAACTGTTCAATTAAGAAGCAAGTTATCATTTTTTTTATATTTTTGAACTTTAGCACCTAACCCTATTTAATCTTTTCATTTGAAATATTATAAAGACAAGCCATCCGGGTATTACGACAATGTTCGGAAGGAAATGCTTGCGTTTTTGCCGTTGACTCCAAGGAGAGTTTTAGATGTTGGTTGCGGCAACGGAGCTTTTGCATCTATTGTTAAAACACAAGAATCGGCTGAAGTATGGGGTATCGAGCTCATGAAGGATGAGGCAGAAATCGCGTCAACGGTTTTGGATAAAGTGTTCACAGGGCCATGCGAAGACTTTTTAGAAGAGTTGCCCAATAATTATTTTGATGTTATATTTTTCAACGATGTCATAGAACATTTGGCTGATCCTTATTCTGTTTTGGAAATTATAAAATCGAAATTATCAGCTACAGGTGTGGTGATAAGTTCGATTCCCAATGTGCGCTTTTATAGAACTTTTGCTAAAGTTGTTTTCGGTAAGGATTGGAAATATGAAGACCATGGAACCATGGATAAGACACATTTGCGATTTTTCACAAGTAAAAGCATTATAAGGATGTACGAAAATTTAGGTTTTAACATTTTAAAGCACGAACCAATTAACAAAACAAAATCCTTAAAGCCGATATTATTAAACATTCTACTGCTTTTTACGCATATGGATATTAGAGTGCTGCAATACGCTACTGTTGCCCGAGTTAAAAAGTCATGAACTATATTTTTAATCATCAATGTAATATTTCAGAAAAGAAGGTTCTTGATGCCATAAAGCATTTTGAAACAAAAGGAGTTTTGTTTGGTAATGGTGACCGTAACAAGATTAAACTGTATGAAGTTGATGGCTTCACTATCAACATCAAATCCTTCAAAGTTCCTAACTTTATCAATAAAGTCGCCTACAAATATTTCAGAAAATCTAAGGCGCGACGCTCTTTTGAATATGCTAAAATTCTGGAAAGTAAAGGAATTGGCACACCTGAACCGATTATGTATTTGGAAAATTTTAATTGGCTCGGACTTCAAGACAGCTATTATGTTAGCCAACATCTGGATTGTGATTTGACCTTTAGGGAGTTGGTTGAAATTCCTGAGTATCCAAGTAACGATAGCATTTTACGCCAGTTTACCAAGTTTTCATTTGACCTTCATCAAAAGGGTATTGAATTTAAAGACCATTCGCCGGGAAATACACTTATTAAACAAGGTGAACATAGTGACTATCAATTTTTCTTAGTGGATTTAAACCGAATGAATTTTCACGACACTATGTCCTTTGAATTGCGCATGAAAAACTTATCGCGATTAACCCCAAAACGGTCTATGGTTGAGGTAATGAGCGATGAATATTCAAAATGCTCCGGCATCGCTTACGAAAAAATATTCACACTTATGTGGCATTACACTGAGGACTTTCAAAAGAAGTATCACCGAAAAATTGCTTTGAAAAAGAAGTTTAAATTTTGGAAACGATAACTAAGTTGTATTGTTTTTATGCAATTCTTTCAGTTTAGAATATTTAAGAAATGTAATGTTGGCTGTTTGTACACAAATTACAAATCCGTTAAAACCATCTAAGAAACCAAGTCTTAGAACATAGGCTTTAAAAAATGCCCACAAAGGATTAGCTACAATTTTCCAGACAGGTGCTTTCTTTCCGAGCTCAAAATAAGACTGTGCGCTTAAGTTTGAAAAATGTTCAGTTTTTAAATTGAATTCGGAGTAGCTTTGATAGGTATAGTGTAAAATATCACCTTTTAAATGGCCAAGCTTGGGCGATTTGTTTTTAAATGTAATAGATTCGTGTATTAAATGACCATCCCAAAAGGCTTTAGTTCGGTCAAAAACCCGAATTTTTTTATTGGGATACCAATCGGAATGTTTGATCCATTGACCGCAAAAATTGTTAAATCTATTGCAGTAGTAGCCATCGCATTCCCAATTGTTTTTAAGTTTTAGAATGCTTTTTTTTAAAGTTTCAGAAAGTGCCTCATCTGCATCTAAAGACACGATATAGTTATGACTAGCGCGTTTGAGTGCGAAATTTTTCTGTTCGACGTAACCTAGAAATTCCTGTTCAAGAAAGGTAAGCTCAAAGCTTTGGCAAATGGCTTTCGTATTATCGGTAGAGTAGGAGTCGACTACAATAATTTCATCTGCAACACCTATTAACGAAGCTAAACATCTTTTGATATTTTTGGCTTCATTATAGGTTATAATTACTGCTGATAGTTTAATCATAGTTACTTAGCGATTGTGTAAAAATAGTTATTTTTGCATCAATGAATACAATTGATTTATCAGTTATTATCAGTACTTACAATCAGCCTGAATGGCTAGAAAAGGTGCTTTGGAGTTATGAACATCAAACCTTTAAAAATTTTGAAGTCGTTATAGCAGATGATGGATCAGGTGAAGCCACAAAATTGCTTATTGATCAAATTCAAAAAGATGTTTCATATCCCATTCAGCATGTTTGGCATGAGGATAATGGCTTTCAGAAAACTATCATTCTCAATAAAGCTACAGTAGCTAGTAAAGGTGATTATTTAGTTTATACAGATGGTGATTGTATCGCGCGAAAGGATTTTCTTCAAATTCACGCAGAGAATAAGGAACAAGGTTATTTTTTATCAGGAGGTTACTTTAAGTTACCAATGAAAATTAGTAAGATAATTGGTAGAAAGGAAATAGAAAGCCAAATTTGTTTTGATATAGACTGGTTGAAACAACATGGATTAAAATCTTCATTCAAAAACAATAAAATCACCGCGAAAGGATTTAAACAGGAATTTTTAAATGCAGTAACCCCAACTAAAGCTACATGGAATGGTCATAATTCATCAGGATGGAAATCAGATATTCTCTCGGCGAATGGTTATGATGAGCGTATGCAATACGGTGGAGAAGATAGAGAATTGGGTGAACGACTTTTTAACAGCGGCATAAAGGCTAAGCAGTTGAGATATAGTGCTATATGTTTGCATTTAGATCATGCCCGTGGGTATGTTAAACCTGAAATGATTGAAAAAAATAAGCAAATAAGAACTACTACCAAACACCAAAACATTAAAAGAACACTTTACGGAATTGAAAAATAGAAGCTTAAATATTTTTTAAAAACTCCTTCAGTTTAGGAATCATTAAATTTGGTGAAAATTCCTTGTAATACATTAACGCATTCTTTTTAACTGATTTTGCGTCATCATTTTTGAACAGATTAGGTTTAAAATCTTTTAAGTGAACGGAAACGTGGTGCTTTCCATCCTCAAAAACACTCCATACCTCTTTAGAAATCCAAGGAGAATAAATTGCGAAAGTTTTTATATCTAAAGCCTTTGCCATATTAATTGCGCCGCCTTCGTTTCCAATTAAAGCCTTGCAATAACTGGAAATAGCTAAAAATTCTCTGATGCTATTGCCGAAGATATTAAAGTGTATATTATGTTGAGTGCCTGATTTACACAAATCGAATATGGATTTGGCTTGCTCCCTTTGAGAAGGGATATAATTAAATAAAATCTGACTTTTGGGAAATTGTGCGGCAATGTTATCAATTACTTCTGCCATATAAGCAAATGGGTAAGTTTTATTAAAACCGCTTCCTAAAACGCTGATCATAAAAATTGGATCGTCAAAGTTGATACCCTTATCTTCTAGAAAATTTTTAGCGCTATTTTTTTCAGCTTGAGTAAGGTAGATTTTTGGTTTAACCGCTTTAGCGAAATCAATGTTTATTGGTTGCAATAATTGTAAACGATTTTCTATAGCGATACCTGCGTTGGTATTGGCATGCCGTAACTCCCTAAAGGTATAGTTATAAATAAATGATGTGTACCATTTTTGTTTGGAAATTTTAATCTGGGCTGATGAAAACAACGTCATTAAATTACTTGATAACTTTGAATAAACATCGATAATTACATCAAATCGTTCCCTTCGTATAGCAAAGACAAATTGAAGAAGCTTGAAAATATTACCACGGTGTTCTTTGGTGAAAAAATGAAATTTGCCTATGTAAGGATGCCCTTGTACTACAGGATAGGTGTGGTCATTTATAACATAATGTAATTGGGCATTTGGATATTGATGTTTAATAGCTTCAAACAAAATGCTTGAAGTTAGCACATCACCAATCATTTTTTGTTGTATAATTAAAATTTTCAAATATGGTTAACTAACGTGATTATCATCAGATTTAGAAACGAATAAATACAATCTAAACAGCTACATTATATTCTCGTAATGCATCATTTAATGAGGTTTTCAGGTCGGTTGATGCTTTGCGTTTTCCTATTATTAAAGCACAGGGTACCTGATACTCACCAGCAGGGAAACTTTTGGTATAGCTTCCTGGTATCACAACTGATCGTGCTGGTACCAAACCTTTAGTTTCAGTGGGTGTGTCGCCTGTAACATCAATAATTTTGGTGGAGGCCGTTAAAACTACATTAGCTCCCAAAACGGCTTCGGTTTCTACTCTAACACCTTCAACTACTATACATCTCGACCCTATAAAAGCATTATCTTCAATAATAACAGGTGCAGCTTGAAGTGGTTCTAAAACGCCACCAATTCCAACGCCGCCCGAAAGGTGCACGTTTTTTCCAATCTGTGCACAACTGCCCACGGTTGCCCAGGTATCTACCATAGTTCCTTCATCTACAAAGGCTCCAATATTAACATAACTCGGCATCATAATCACACCTTTAGAAATGTAGGCGCCATGACGAGCCACAGCGTGAGGAACCACTCGTATTCCTTTTTCAGCGTAACCGCGTTTTAAGGGAATTTTATCATGGTATTCAAAAATACCGACTTCAAAAGTTTCCATTTTTTGAATAGGAAAATATAAAACCACGGCTTTTTTAACCCATTCGTTCACTTGCCATCCAGTACTTGTAGGCTCTGCAACACGCAGTTTTCCTAAGTCTAATTGGTTTATAACTTCTCTTATGCTTGCGATGGTATCTCCCTGTTGAAGTAAGGCTCGGTCGTTCCAAGCGTTTTCTATGGTTTGTTGCAGTGTGGTCATAAAATTCAATTATGGTGCAAATATAATTTTATAAATAGTGAGGTCAAGGTGATTTTTACTAATATTTTCCAAAAAAACGAGTCTGACCATTTGATGCTATCACTGTTTGAACTATGCAAAATCAAGAATTTAAAATTAAAAAAATTAATGTTGGATAGTTTCAAGATTCGAAATTAACATAATCACTATAAATATTCTGAAGGCGTTTTTTGTACTTTAGCATTATGAAACGTATTATGGCTTTTGATTTTGGTACCAAACGCATAGGCATTGCTGTTACAGATCCCATGCAAATTATCGCTTCTGGTTTGGCGACTGTAGAACCCAAAAAATTTGTCATTTTTTTGAAGGACTATTTGTCAAACGAGCAAGTTGAAACCTTTGTTGTTGGATTACCAAAATCGCTCCAAAATACCACTACTGACAGCAGTGAGGCAGTCGCCAATTTTAAAATTTTATTGAATAAATCGTTTCCAGAAATACCTGTTATTGATGTGGACGAACGCTTTACATCCAAGATGGCTTTTCAATCTATGATTCATGGAGGTTTGAGTAAAAGGAAACGTCAAAACAAAGCTTTAATTGACCAAATTAGTGCTACAATTATACTTCAAAGTTATCTATCGTCACGTTAATATTCAAATTTTAAGTGTATTTTAAGTAGGCCTTTCATCGGATATGGGCTTTAAACCGAGCATTACATCGAATAAAAGCAACCTTTAATCGATGCAAAGTATCTGTTTATTATCTTGGTCACTAATTTCGAATGTGTTAATTGTAAACCCCTAAATCTATGAAACAATTTTACATTTATTTCTTATTGTTAACAGGACTTTTATATCAGTCTAACTTACATGCACAGTTTTGTCCTCCTACTGGTTTTACCAACGGTTCGGCGTTGTATTTCTTTTATGATTCTGGAACTTCCGATTGTGTTGATAGACCAAGTCAAGTTTCGGTTGGTGCTTCGGTTTTTTCGTTAGGCGATTGTGGTGATGTTTTTTCAGTTTACAATCTTTCTTCCGGAAGTCCTTTAACTACTTTTAGCCCGTTTACGGCTGATTTTGGTTTTGGTACATGCGAATATACCGATGGTAATCTCACCAATCAAACCTTATCTTCTGCTCAAATGGATGTGGCTTTAAAAACCTTAAAATTATATCCAAATCCTATAAATGGCGGAAATACTTTAAATGTCAGTTTAGGTTCATCTATATCTGGTACTATAAAGATTTACAGTATCACAGGAAAATTAGTTTACAATAAAACGGTAGATAATTTAAATACAAGCAGTATTAATGTATCTAGCTTTAGTAATGGTGTTTACTTGTTAAAACTTGAGACCGACTTAACATCTATAAGTAAAAAAGTGATCATTAATAAATAATGTATTCGATATTTAAACAGCTAAAGGCACTTTTTAATAGGCGCTTTTTTTATTTCCTTATGATGATGTAATAGTAGAAGAATTGTATTTTTGTGGCTAAAATTAAAAATATGATTTTACCTATTGTTGCCTACGGTGATGTTGTTTTAAAGAAAAAGGCAGCCCCAATTGTAGAAAATTATCCTGATTTAGAAGCTTTGATTAATAATATGTTTGAAACCATGTATGGTGCCTTCGGTGTTGGTTTAGCGGCACCTCAAGTTGGCCTAGCTATTAGGTTATTTGTGGTTGATACAACTCCTTTTTCTGAAGATGAGGATTATTCAAAAGAAGAGCAACTTCAATTGAAAGGTTTTAAGCGTGTTTTTATTAATGCTGAAATTATTGAAGAAATTGGGGACGAATGGGCTTTTAACGAAGGCTGTTTAAGTATTCCCGATGTGCGCGAAGATGTGTTTAGAAAACCAACAATTACTATTAAATATCAAGACGAAAATTTTAATATTCATACTGAAACTTTTAACGGCTTGATAGCGCGTGTTATCCAACATGAATACGATCATATTGAAGGAATTTTATTTACCGATAAACTTTCTTCCTTTAAAAAACGTATCATTAAAGGTCGTTTGGCAAACATTGCAAAAGGTAATATATCGGTGGATTATCGCATGCGATTCCCATTATTAAAAAAAAGAAGATAATAGCAGAAGTTTTTTTAACTTTTCACCTCAAAACCATAGAATATAATGAGCTTAGATAAAATCATGTCTATTTCAGGTAAACCTGGATTGTTTAAAATTATTACCCAAACGCGTAATGGGGCCATTGTAGAGTCTTTGTTAGACAACAAACGTTTGAATGTCACTGTTCACAGTAACGTGAGTATTTTAAGCGAAATTGCTATCTATACTTTAACCGAAGAGAAGCCCTTAAGCGAAGTGCTTCAGCTTATAAAGGAAAAGGAAAATGGTCAAGGTACTTCTGTGTCGCATAAAGACAGTAAAGATGCGCTTGAAGAATATTTTTTCGAAATTTTATCCGATTATGACGAAGATCGCGTTTACGCATCCGATATTAAAAAGGTGATTCAATGGTATAACATCCTTCAGAAAAATAACCTTTTACCAAATGCGGATGACGTTGTTGCTTCTGATGAAGAAGAATAAATAAATTAGTATATGACCGATAAATCTGAACAGCTCAAGGCTTTCAACCGTTTGTTAATAATCATGGATGAGTTGCGAGCACAATGTCCATGGGACCAAAAGCAAACTATGGACACATTGCGTCATCTCACGATTGAAGAGGTTTATGAGTTGGGTGATGCCATTTTAGACAAAGATTTAGATGAGGTCAAAAAGGAATTGGGCGATGTGTTGCTACACATTGTTTTTTACGCCAAAATTGGTAGCGAAACCAACAGTTTTGATATGGCCGATGTTTGCAATAGTATTTGCGATAAACTCATTTCGAGACATCCACACATTTACGGCGATGTAAAAGTCGAAAACGAAGAAGACGTTAAACGAAATTGGGAACAACTCAAGCTAAAGGAAGGCAAAAATAGCGTTTTAGAAGGTGTACCAAAAAGTTTACCGGCGGTTGTTAAAGCCAATCGTATTCAAGATAAAGTTGCTGGTGTTGGTTTTGATTGGGAGGAACCTAATCAGGTTTGGGAAAAGGTTCAGGAAGAACTTAATGAGCTACAACACGAAGTTAATAATGGCAACATCAATGCTATTGAAAATGAATTAGGTGATGTTTTGTTTTCGCTTGTAAACTACGCAAGGTTTTTAAAAGTTAATCCTGAAAATGCATTAGAGCGTACCAATAAAAAATTTATTAAACGTTTTCAATACCTTGAAAAGAAATCTAAATCCCTAAATAAGAGCTTAAAAGAAATGACGCTTGCCGAAATGGATGTGTTTTGGGAAGAAGCGAAAAAAATTTAAAATCCAAAATCAATTTCCTTTCGTATATCTAGGTATTAACAACAACTGTTTTGCTTTTGTAATTTAGTTGGCAATCTTTCTTGTATTTTAAGCGGTTTAAGGATTGATTGATTAATAGCACTTTATAAAACCCTGTTTGAATTTCAAACAGGGTTTTTAGTTAGTATAAATCTTTGATTTTTGATAGTTTATCTTTCCAAGTTTGCAGTATCTGTTTTTGCTTGGCTATGTTTTTGTGAACATCTTTTACTAAAGGATTATCAGAATCTACATTAGAGAAAAACATCAGGTTATTTTCTAATTGATTGATTTCAGATTTAATCTCATCAATTTTTTTTCTGATAAAAATGCGCTCATTATCTAGAGCACGTGTATCATCTGGGTTGGACAATGCTTCTAGCTTGTTTTCAAACTTAATCATTTCAACTTTTTGTTTGTCAACTTTCAGTTTGTCAAAAACACCGTCTAATGTTTTATTAAACTTGCCTTCAATAAAACGCTTGTTTTGAGGCACATGACCTAACGATTTCCACGATTCGATAATAGCCTTTACCGCTTTAATGTCGTCCGTAGGTTTGTCTGAAAACTCAAAAGATTTTAGGGTGTTCAATAACTCGTTTTTCTTATCAAAGGCTTCGTATAATTCTTTATCGGCAGATTTTCGTTCTTTGTGTAATCTGTCAAAATAATAATTACAGGCACTTTTAAATTGTTTCCAAGCCTTATTGCTGTCTTTTTTTGGTACATGACCAATGTCTTTCCAACTATTTTGGATTTGTTTCATTAAAGGTGTTACCGTTTCAAAGTCGTCACTATCTTTATTGTCTTCAGCAACCTTTATAAGATCTAACTTTTTTTGAAGATTATCGTATTGGTCCTTCTTCAAGTTTTTGTAAAAAGCATTCTTGGAACGGTTAAAATTCCTAACGGCCGATTTAAATTTATCCCAAGTTTCTTGATTATTCGCTTTGGGAACTTTTCCTGCTTTAAAAAATGCTTCCCTAAGTACGGCTATTTCTTTGATTTTTTGTTGCCAGCTGTTATGATTGCCATTCTTATCGTTGGCAATGGCTTCAATTTTAGCAATAATTTCCTTTTTAATAGCTAAATTACCTTCAAACGATTTATCTAAATCCTCGTAATAACTTTGGCGTTTATCGTGAATTATTTTGGTAGCGTCGCTAAATTTATTCCAAATATCTTCGCGGTATTCGCGATCCACAGGGCCTAATTCTTCTTTCCAAATCTTGTGTAACAACTGTAATTCTCTAAAAGCACGGTGCACGTCATTGTCTTGGGCGAGTTCTTCGGCTCTGGCAATAATTTTGAGTTTTTCTTCAAGATTATGCTTGAAATCCATGTCGCGTAAATCCCGATTAAGATGCAGAAAATCGTAGAATATTTCAACGTGATGGTGATACGTATTCCAAGTATTGTTGTAATTATCACGCGGAATAGGTCCGGCATTACGCCATTGTTCTTGTAAATCCTTAAAGTGTTTGTAAGTGGTGTTGATATTTTCTTCAACGTTAATCAAACCTTTAATTTCTTCAATAATTTGAAGTCGGTTTTCAAGGTTGGCCTTAAGATTGTTTTCTAAAGTTTTGTAATAAGCATTCAGCTTATTTTTGTAGTCTTTATAAACCGAATTGAAACGTTTTTTAACGTCGCTAGTGTAGTAAAAATCAATTTCGTTACCACCATCGTTTATAAATTCTTCCTTTTTTTCTTCAAAAAGCTCTTTATATTTTTGGTTAAATTCATTACGAATATCGTCAACATGTTTTTTAATGGTTTGAATTTTTCTGCTGGCAATTAATCCTTCAAATTCGTTTACCAATTCATCCATTGAAAGTGTATGGTAATCTTTTTCTTGAAGTTCGTGACGTTCGTTATTAGATTCGTCTTCCGCATCTTCTGCATTAGATGCCTCAATAGAATCTACATGGTTTAATTCTTTGTCGCTTGCGTTGGTTATGGCATCGTCATCGTTGTCGCCATCTAGATCATGGTCATCGTCATCGTCATGATTTTCAGCTGTTATTTCATCGTCGTTATTCGAAATTATAGGAGCGACTTCTTCAGTAATTTCGACTGTTTTATCTTTGGAGTTTTCAATAGTTTCTGGACTTGTTTCTTCTACTAATTCAGAAGTAGGAATAGGTTCTTCAACCGATTCTTTTTCTGTGTGAACCAAATCGTTAAGCTTATCTTCTTTGTGTCCATCTGCATTTTGCAGGTTGTCATTCTCTAACATTTTTCAATGTGTTTATATGTTGAATTGATAAAGATACTATTAGATTGTTGAATTTCAAAACAAAGGCTTTTATTAACCCGAAATAATCACTTATTCCAAATTTCCCAAGCTTTTTCTGCTTGAAATTGAAGCATCGGTAATCCATTCATGATTTGAGCGCCATGTTCTTTGCCTTTTGATAGGAATAATGTTTCTGATGGATTGTAGATTAAATCGAAGAGTAAGTGTTTTTCAGAAATGAATTCGTACGGTATATCTGGACATTGCGTAATATTCGGATGAGTGCCCAAGGGCGTACAATTAATAATAATGGTATGTTGTTCAATTATTTGCTGTGTTAAATTTTGATATACAAAATTCACTTTTTCCGAATAATTTCTGGAAACAAAGCTGTAAGGAATTTCCAGCGAGTGCAAAGCATAAGCTATTGCTTTCGAAGCGCCACCAGTACCTAAAATTAGGGCTTTGTTATGTTGCGGTTTTAAAATTGATATTAGAGATTTTTTAAAGCCGTAATAATCGGTATTATAACCTTTTAATTTTCCGTTTTTGGAAATTTTGATGGTGTTTACAGCGCCAATTTTTAAGGCTGTTTTAGACAGTTTATCTAAATGTGGTATAACCGTCTCTTTGTAAGGAATAGTGACATTTAAACCTTTGAGCTTGGAATTGTTTGTTACAATTGCGTTTATTTCTTCTATATGCTGAATGTCGTAATTGAGATAAACATCTGGTAGATTTTCAGTTTTGAATTTTTCATTAAAGTAAGTTTTCGAAAATGAATAGGCTATGTTTTTACCTATTAATCCAAATTCAGGCATGTGTTTTAAGGGTTTTTTGGCCGTACCATTCTAAGGTTAGTACCGTTAATATTCCTATTATAATATATACTACCGCCATTAAAGTTTCTAAATTTAATTCAGGTAAAAAGCGTTGGAAGTTTTCAATAATTTTTGCACCGTCGGGATCCAAAATGTATTCACCCGTTTCTGAGGTTTTGTAAATAGTCTTTTTCCATGGCCAAACCACACCTAATGAGCCAACAATAAAACCAATAATGGTGGCTAAAGTTATTTTACGATAGTGTTTAAGAATGTAAGTTAAAAAATGCGAGAACGTTACCAAACCAGCAACAGAACCGAGTGTGAAAACCACTAATACTTGCAAAAGCCGCATTCTCTCAGCATTGTTTAAGAAATTGAAATCTAGTTGCACGATGTCTGCCATGGTATCAAATAAAGCATTGACTGAGTTTACCAACAGCAAAACATAGTTTCCTAAAAGGATTAGAATGAAAGAACCTGAAAATCCAGGTAAGGTCATTCCAGAAACACTTACAATACCGCAGAAAAACACAAATATGAGATTATCGTTTTCTGTGGCAGGATTTAAAAAACTAATACCAACTCCTAGGGCTATTCCAATAATAAGAGCAATTCTTGTTTTTAAATACCAAATTTTAAATTCTTTGTTGATGTAGTGAATCGAGCCTAGAATCATTCCGAAAAATAAACTCCAAACATAAAGCTCGTAACGAATTAAGAAGTAATCTAAAACTTTTGATACACTAAAATAACTCACGACCATACCGAAAAATAAAAGCCCTAAGAATCGCCCGTTAGTGTATTGAAAAAAGCTTTTAAATCGACCGTTAATCAATAATTTAAATGCCTTTTTATTTACTTTTTGAAGTGAGTATATAAATTCTTCGTAAAATCCAGCTACAAAAGCCACCACACCACCTGAAACCCCTGGAACTTTGTTGGCAGCACCCATGGCAATCCCCTTAATCACTAAAAATAGCTTATCTGAGAATGACCGTGTTTGTTGCATATTTAAGGACGTTTGGAACCTAATTTTTCTAAGATGAAAATAGTTAAAAATCCAATAACCATAAAGATTAGGGCCAAAACAATTTTTGAATCGCCTTCAAATTCACTAGGCATTATACTTTTTTCTAATAGAGGTATCTTGATGCCGTCGGAATTTAATCGCCATGTCAGCACGTTTTTCCAGGGCCATATTTTATTTAAGGAACCTATCATAAACCCAGTTAATATGGCTAAGGTTAAGTTTTTATGATGTTTAAACATCCAGTTCAAGACTTTTGAAAATAATTTTAACCCAATAATGGCGCCTAAACCAATCATTAGAAATTTTACCAAAGCATCAAAAAATAGGTCAGAATTAAATGTGACGATACCTTCAATTAAATTATTTATGGTTTCAATCGCAATTTGATAAGCTCCTAAAATTAATAAAATAAAGGCACCTGAAACTCCAGGTAAGATCATCGCGATGATAGCCAGAAAGCCACAAAAAATTAAGTAAATATTGCTATCCGGAGACGCAAAAGGTTCGGCTAAGGTGATATAGTAAGAAAGTATGCTGCTTGACATAATTGCCAATATTACTGCTATATTAGAGCCTTTAATTTGTTTGCCAATAAAGATAATACTGGCAACTACCAATCCAAAAAAGAACGACCAAAGTAATACAGCTTCGTTAAGAAGAAGCCACTTTATAATTTTGGCTAATGAAAAAATACTAATAGCAATTCCTAAAAAAAGCGAGGCTAAAAAATTTCCATTAAGACTATGCCAAGCTGCTTTAAAACCCGATTGTCGCAATACTTTAAAAGCATCTAGATTGACTTTCTCTATGCTTTCAATAAGTTCTTCATATATTCCTGAAATAAAAGCAATTGTGCCTCCAGAAACTCCTGGAACTACGTCGGCAGCTCCCATGGCAATACCTTTAAGGGTGACCACAAAATAATCAATTAAACGTCTGTGCATTTAAAACTGTTTTCTTTTGCGATAAAGGTAGATAAATTACAACTAAGCCTTTTTAGTTTTTGAAATAATATCGCGGATTAACGGATTATTAGATAGATTTGGAAACAGCTCGTCTAAAATAAATTGGTAATCAGCATTTTCTTTTATGGCATTGTTGAAGTGGTATTCGCCCTTGTAAAAATCAGAAAGCGTAAAAAATAAACCTGCCATCCTAAAATTTATTTCAGCATTTTCTGGATAAAATTCGGCTGCTTGTTCCAAGTTGTATACGGAGGCCTCATATTCGCCTAACTGAATTAAGATATCGGCGCGGGCAATCCATGTTTCTATTTCGTAATTGCCTAATTCTAGTGTGCGTTTGTAACCGCGTTCTGCTTCTTCATAGAATTTTAATCGGTGGTTAATTTGCGCATAAACTTTCCAGTAAAATACATTTTCAGAATCGATATTTACAGCTTTATTGATGTAATAAAGTGCTTTTTGATAATTTTTGAGTTTGATATAGTATTTTGTAATGGCAATCCAGCCTTTATCTAATAGCGGGTCTTCATGAACCGTTTTGTAAAAGTAATGGAGCGCTAAATCGTTTTGCTCCATTTTTTGATAACAGTGACCGATACGCAATAATGCAAAAGATGATGGCTCGTCTAAGGCTAGTGTAAATTTATAATTTTCAATAGCTTCGAGATATTTGCGTTGTTTTTCAAGTACTTTTCCCTTTTCTAAATAAGCACCCACAAAGGTGTCGTCGGAAATTATGGCAAAATCAAAGGCTGCTAGTGCTTTTACGTAAGCCTTTTTATTGAAATATTGTCGCCCTAACTGATGCCAAGCAACTTCACTGTAAGGATTTTGATCTAAATAAGTATTTAAAAATATAATAGCTTCTTCACTTTTTTCGGCGAAGTCGTAACAATAAATAATATTGTATAGTGCAGAATAATCTTCAGGATCTAAGGCAATGCATTGGGTGAAATAATGCCGAGCATTATCATAATCGTCTAGGAAAAGATATTCCATCCCTATAAGCCCGTAAAGATCGATGTTTTCTTCAGGAGCATCGGTAATTTGTAAAGCGATTTTTAATGCGTCGATAGCCTTTAAATGTTCATCTTGTTTAGATAATACATTGGCTTTTTGAATAAAGATTTCTTCGTTATTGGGCTCTAATTCATACAGCTTATCTAATAACTTATTCGCTTTGTCAAAATCATCGGTCATCACGTACATTTCTACCTGAAACAATTGCAGGTTAACAGAGGCTGGATGTTGTTCCAAACCAAGTTTTAAGGCTTTTTTGGCTAAACCGACTTTGCCTAATTCTAAGTAATGGTGAATAATGTTTTCAAATTCCTCTGAATCAAAGAATAAAACATTATTCGTTTTAAGCATGGATTCAAATTTGTTGAGCGATAAATTGTAGTGTTCGTCTTCGTGACCAAACTCCATAAGCACATTGTATTTGTGGTTGAAATAAAATTAAGGTTCTATTTCGATTAAAGGCTTTTCTAATGTTAATGTTTTCAACAATTTAATTAACAGGTGTTATATATTGAAAAACAGTATTTTAAATTGATCTATACTGAAGTTAAATCTAGTTAATTAAGAACTTGAGTTAAAAATTTCATCTAAAACTGATGTCATTATGTTACAGCCTTCAATTATTTCATCGTTTGATATAGTTAAAGGTGGTGTAATTCTAATGGCTTTTGGCTCGTACAACAACCAAAATAGAATGAGTCCTTTGTCCTGACATTTTAATACCATTTGATTGGTTATGTCCGCCGAACTTGTAATGGCAGCCAACATTAATCCACGTCCTCTAATTTCCGAAATTAACGGATGTACAAGATGTTTTTTAATTAATTGCTCTTTTTCTAAAGTCTGCTCGATTAGATTGGTTTCTGTAATTTCTTGTAAGGTTGCCAATGCTGCCGCTGCAATAACTGGATGCCCACCAAAGGTTGTAATATGACCTAATTTAGGCTCACTGCTTAACTGCATCATATGTTCTTTTGAAGCGGTAAAGGCGCCAATAGGCATGCCGCCACCAAGTCCTTTGCC
The DNA here is from genome assembly GCF_036825875.1 of Paucihalobacter sp. Classification (NCBI taxonomy): domain Bacteria; kingdom Pseudomonadati; phylum Bacteroidota; class Flavobacteriia; order Flavobacteriales; family Flavobacteriaceae; genus Paucihalobacter; species Paucihalobacter sp. The sequence goes on from NZ_DAISXK010000002.1 coordinate 41,549, forward strand.
AGTTACAACCACATCTGGAATGCAATTAAAATGTTCAAATCCAAATAACTTTCCTGTTCTCCCAATACCCGGCTGAATTTCATCTAGAATAAGTAAAGCGCCAACTTTGTTACATTGCGCTTGCACTTTGTTGAGATAATCATTTTGAGGTTCTATAAAACCAGCACCACCTTGAATGGTTTCTAAAACAACACCTGCTGTTTTGCTTGTGATTTGTTGAATATCTTCTAAATTATTAAACCCGATAAACCGAACATCTGGCATTAAGGGTCTAAAGGCGCGTTTGCGTTCTTCAAATCCCATAATACTTAAGGCTCCGATGGTACTTCCGTGGTAAGCGTGATGCGCCGCAATAATTTCGCCTCTACCTGTAACACGTTTTGCTAGTTTTATGGCACCATCAATAGCTTCTGTACCTGAATTGGTAAGGTAGGTTGTGCTGAGGTTTTTTGGTAGGTGTTGGGCTAATAGTTTGCTGAGCTTTAAAGCTGATTCTTGTATATATTCACCATAAACCATCACATGTAAATATTTGTCCAATTGAGCTTTAATGGCTTCTACAACTCTGGGATGTTTATGGCCTAAGCTACAAGCCGAAACCCCAGCCACAAAGTCTAAATATTTATTGTTGTGAATGTCATAAATATAAGAGCCTTCAGCATGGGAAATTTCCATGGCCAACGGATGCGGCGTAGTTTGTGCTTGGTATTGAAAAAAATCTTGCTGCATTGTAACTTAAAATCAGTCTTTTTTATTACTTATCTTAGGCTGAACTTTCTCCTGCTTTAAAACAGTATCTGTTTCTTTTGTAGGTATATGCCTTGCTGCTTTGCTTGTGGTGTCGTCTTTATCTTTTTTGGTGGCTTCAACACGTTCCATTAAAGCTTCATCAAAAAATTCTTCCTGCGGAATATATTCATCTAAACCTCGAATCACTGGTAAAATTAAAGGTGGATCGTCCTTAAATAAATCCTCAACACTCATGGGTTGTTCGTCTCCTCGCCAGTCAAATCCTCGAAAAATCCGCGCGTTTTTGGGGAAATCTTCCTCTGGATAAATCATCCCATCAATTTGTTTCAACTTGCTTATTTCTGTAATCTCACTATCCTCAATTTGAATGTTGATAGTAGCGGATTTTGACTTATCTATTCCAACCAATTCATTTTCGTCGTTATAGGCGTAATAAATTACTTCAGCGTTTTTAATAATATCAACGTTATAAAGTTCATTCTCTCTAAATAAACCAATCAGAATCTGTCCTTTTATTTGATTATAACCGTCACTTAAACTGTCTTTACTAATCAAAAACGCATTGTTGAACACCTTTAAAGAATCTAGTTTTTCGGTTTCAACATTTGAAATAAGATGAATGGTGTCGCCCGTCATTTGGTTTCCCATATTCCATAAAATAGGTTTGCGCGCCGTGCTAAATGCATCACCTGATGAGAATCGTTTAAGGTTAATCATTTGAGTTAATCCTTTTTTATGGTCAACATGAACCGAATCGGCTTTGCCAGAAAGATCGCTCTTAAAAATTCTCACATTGTAAAAGGCACGCGTAATTCTATGCTCCTCAGGCCCGGTAAGCATTAACGTGTCACTGCGCATGTAAATGGAGTCATTCTCCTGAACCGAAATGGCCAAAGCACGTTTGGTGATAAAGACGGAATCTTTTTCTCTGAAAACTTCGGCGTAATGTCCTCTAACAATACTGTTGTTGATGGTATCTGTTACAGTGATATTGTTGGTTGCAGAGGCAAAACTCGTATTTCTGTTGAAATAAATACTATCACCTACAACCACTCTGTTATCGTAATCTATTCTTGAGTTTTTTATAAAATAACCCGTATCATTATTGGTGTTGTAAAAGCCGCGTTCGCAATAAATGGTGCTAGTTTCTCCAACAATGGTTGATGGACCATACATATAAGCATGACCATTTTCAGTAAAAAAATCTAAACGGTTTGTTTTTAAAACATATTCAGGATTTACCAAAACAACATTGTCCACAAATTGATATTTTTTCGTGGACATATAGTATCTACCAATCGTGCTAGTTATGGTTCCAGAGGTATCTCTTACCACTCTTCCTCCAGTTGTGTAATAAGCTTGTTGCTTAGTTCTGTCAAAATAAAGCTTGTCTGTTGTAAGTACCGACTGTGGTTCGGTTAAAACAACATCGCCTCTTGCAAAGGCCAGCTGTGTTTTACCGCTGTATTCGGCATATTTTGAAGTCATATTTATCGTGTCGCCTTGTTGCATATTTACGTTGCTGAAGGCTTCAATAAAATCTTCATTTTCGTAATATAAGGCTTTGTCGCAGTATAAATTAACACCTTCGTGTATGAAATGAACTTGCTGTGAATTATCTCTTCGGAATTCTCGAACGCCTTCGCCAAGCTCTGGACTAGTGACCGCAAAACCAGAATACATAATTTTTATGCGCTTTTGTTCTTGTGCATTCGTTTTGAACACAACGAGCAATAAAAAAATGGAAATTAAAATTCTGACGTGTTTCAAAAGCAGCACTTTTTTTAGAATAACTTCTATATGTATCTAAAATTATAGATTAACATATTTTTTAACAGACTTATTGCAGTTATTTACTTACCTAACAATGGTTTGTTTTCGGTCTGGACCTACAGATACAATGGTTATCGGAATATTTAATTCTTGCTCCAAAAAGGCAATGTAGTCGTTAAGTTCTTTTGGTAACTCTTCTCCTTTGCTCATACCAGTAAGATCGGCTTGCCAACCTTTAAATTCGCTGTATATAGGTTCGATGTTTTCTGCTTCAATATTGTAAGGTAAATGGGTAATGATGTCACCTTTGTATTTATAAGCCGTACAAACCTTCAACTTGTCAAAGCCAGAAAGCACATCGCCTTTCATCATGATGAGTTGGGTAACGCCATTAATTTGGCAAGCGTATTTTAAAGCCACTAAATCTAACCAGCCGCAACGTCTCGCGCGTCCTGTGGTAGCTCCAAATTCGTTACCAACACGTCCCATGGTTTCTCCATATTCGTCAAAAAGTTCGGTAGGAAATGGGCCAGAACCAACTCTTGTGGTGTAGGCTTTAAAAATTCCAAATACGTCACCAATTGCACTTGGCGGTATACCTAACCCTGTACAAGCACCTGCAGCTGTCGTATTAGATGAAGTAACAAATGGATAGGTGCCAAAATCAATATCCAATAACGAACCCTGAGCGCCTTCGGCTAAAATGCTTTTCCCTTGTTGTTGGGCTTGGTAAATATATTCTTCGGAGTCTATGAATTGAAGTGATTTTAATGTTTTTACTGCTTCAAAAAACTCAGCTTCCAGTTCGTCTAAATTATATTGTACGTCTACATTGTAGAATGCAATCAAAGCTTCGTGCTTATTGGCTAAGGCACGGTATTTCAACTTCCAATCGGCAAGTTCTAAATCTCCAACTCTTATACCATTTCGTCCTGTTTTATCCATGTAGGTTGGACCGATTCCTTTAAGAGTTGAACCTATTTTTGCCTTTCCTTTGGAGGTTTCGCTAGCAGCATCTAGCAATCGATGCGTAGGCAGAATAATGTGGGCTTTTCTTGAAATCATCAAGGACTTTTGATAGGGTACCTTTTGTGCGTCAAGTTTTTCAAGTTCTTTTTTGAAAATAACAGGATCTATTACTACGCCATTGCCGACAATATTGATGGTATTGTCGTGAAATATTCCAGAAGGGATGGTGTGTAGCACGTGTTTTTGTCCGTTAAAGACTAGGGTGTGACCTGCATTTGGGCCGCCTTGAAAGCGTGCGATAATATCGTATTTAGAGGTGAAAACGTCAACAATTTTTCCTTTGCCTTCGTCTCCCCATTGTAAACCTAGTAGTAAATCTACTGCCATGTTAAATTTAAGTTATTTGGTTGTTTTTCTAGTTCCGTAAAAGTAGAGTGAATGGTTGTTGATTTCAATATCGAATACTTCTTCTATGGTTTTTTTGATCGACTGAATACGAGGGTCGCAAAATTCCATTACCTCGCCCGTGTCTGTAAGTATGACATGGTCGTGTTGTTTATCGAAATATGATTTTTCGTAATGCGCTTGACTTTGTCCAAACTGATGTTTTCGCACTAAAGCGCAATCTAAAAGAAGTTCTATGGTGTTGTAAAGGGTTGCACGACTTACACGATAGTTTTTGTTTTTCATATTGATGTAGAGTGACTCTATATCAAAATGCTCATTACTATCATATATCTCCTGAAGAATGGCGTAACGTTCTGGTGTTTTCCGATGGCCGTTGGCTTCTAGAAATTTGGTAAAAACATTTTTTACTATTTCTTGATTGCTATGCTTTGTTTTTTCACTCATAATTGTGGTGCAAATTTACACTTTTTTTATACGCGTGTTACCTTATGAATTCCATTAATTTTTTTCAAATTATCGATTAGTTTTTTAAGCATATTTATATTTTTTACCACCACGGTAATTTTACCGTTAAATACGCCATCATCACTGTCGAAGCTTAAACTTTTCATATTAACATGCATGTTTTGAGAAATCAATTTTGTGATTTCATTAACCAGCCCTAAATTATCAATACCAGAAAGTGTTATTTGTGAAGTGTATTCTTGTTGAGAAGAATCAATCCATTTGGCCTGCATAATTCTATAGGCATAGTTAGATTGCAGGCTTAGCGCATTTGGACAAGTTTTTTTATGAACTTTTATACCTTCGTTGATGGTTAAAAATCCAAAAACTTCATCACCAGGAATTGGGTTACAACAATTAGCGATTTTATAGTCTAATTTTTGTTCATCCTTGCCAAAAACAAGCATATCATATTTGGATGTAATTTCATCTCTATCAATATCTTTTGGAACTTCTGGCTTGCGGGATATTTTACTTTTTAGATAACTAACAAAGGCACTGCTACGTGATGCTACAAATGACTTTAGCATGGTGTTATCTATACTGCCGTTTCCAACTCTGTAAAATAAATCTTGCGAGGTACTCAATTTAAAATACGTCACCATTTCGTTCACCGATTTTTCATTCAAAATAATTTTGAGTGATTTAAGTTTACGGCGCAATATTTCTTTGCCATCTTCGGCAATATCTTTTTTATCGGCGTTTAATGAAGATTTTATTTTGCTGCGAGCGCGAGCGGTAGTCGCATAATCTAACCAGTTGGCGTTGGGTTTGGCGTTTTCTGAGGTCAATATTTCTACACGGTCGCCACTTTGTAAAACATAACTCAACGGTACTAGCTTGCCATTTACTTTGGCACCGCGCGTTTTTAAACCAACCTCTGTGTGAACGCTAAAGGCAAAATCTAAAGGTGTCGCGCCCTTTGGCAAAGACGTTAAGTCGCCTTTTGGCGAAAATACAAATATCTCTTTGGAATATAAGTTCAGTTTAAATTGCTCAACAAAATCAACAGCATTGGTTTCATTGTTTTCTAAGGCAACTTGAAGCTTGTCAATCCAGTTGTCTAAAACATCTTCCTCTTGTTCTTGTTTACCCGTGGTACCTTGTTTGTATTTGAAATGAGCAGCATAGCCTTTTTCGGCTATTTCGTTCATACGTTCACTTCTTACTTGTACCTCGACCCAACGACTTTTAGGACCAACTACAGTAATGTGTAATGCTTCATATCCGGTTGATTTTGGCGAAGAAATCCAATCCCGTAATCGCACAGGGTTTGGCGTAAAATGATCGGTGACTATCGAATAGATTTTCCAAGCGAGAAATTTTTCGTTTGAGGCATCAGATTTATAAATAATTCGCACTGCGAATTTGTCGTAAACTTCATCAAAAGAAACACCTTGCTTGAGCATTTTTTGCCGAATGGAATAAATGGATTTTGGACGCCCTTTTATTTCGTAGTTCAATCCTTCTTTATTAAGTGAATCCACAATAACGCGTGAAAAATCTTGAATATAAGCATCTTGCTCCTCCTTGCTTTCTTGCATTCTATTTAGAATATCGTAATATACTTCTGGTTCGGTATATTTTAATCCTAAATCTTCAAGTTCTATTTTAATATTGTAAAGTCCAATTTTGTGGGCTAAAGGTGCGTATATATACAGTGTTTCTGAAGCAATTTTTACCTGCTTATCGGAGCGCATAGACTCCATGGTTTGCATGTTGTGCAAACGGTCGGCAATTTTGATGATAATTACCCTAACATCGTCGTTTAGCGTGAGAAGCATTTTTCTAAAATTCTCTGCTTGCATCGACACATCTGTACCTTTGTCTAAGCGCGAAATTTTTGTAAGTCCATCGACGATTTTGGCGACGGTTTCACCAAAAAGTCGCTCAATATCCGATAGGTTGTAATCATCATTGTCTTCAACCACATCATGTAGCAAAGCGGCTGCAATTGAAATGGCATCCAGCCCAATTTCTTTGGCAACAATTTTTGCAACTGCTATTGGGTGAAAAATATAGGCTTCGCCAGATTTGCGCCGTTGATTTTTATGTGCATCTACAGCCACATCAAAGGCTGCTCTAATAAGTTTTTTATCGTCGGTAGTAAGTGTGCGATAACTAACTTTTAAAAGCTCTTTGTAGGCTTTTGCAATTTTGGCATTTTCTTGTTCTAAATCAACTTCGGTCATAAATCTAAGGTACGGCAAACAAAATTAATGCACAACAGTTTTAAAGTTTTTGAAATGTGCCAACGTGCTTATTTTATTTAATTTTTGAGGTTTTGAACGCGTTCTAAAAGTGTAGGATGGGAATAGTGCATAAAAACATAGGCCGGATGTGGCGTAAGATTGCTTAAACTGTTTTTTGATAGTTTTTTTAAGCCCGAAATAAGCGGTTCGGCTTTGTAAGTTGACTTGGCATAGTTATCGGCTTGGTATTCAAATACTCGAGATATGTAATTCATTATTAATCCAGTTATTTCAGATATTGGACTGTACAATAACCCAAAGGCGATTAAACCAGCATGAAAACTGGGAATACTTACACCAATGGCATTTGACAGTATTGGATTTGAAACAAAAATTGATAAAATATATAAGGTTAGTCCTGTTAAAATAATTGAAGTAAAAAGGTTGAAAATGATGTGTTTTCGTTTGTAATGACCAACTTCATGTGCTAAAACGGCTACAATTTCTTCTTCATTTAAATCATTAACTAAGGTATCGTATAAGGTAATTCGCTTTTCTCTGCCGAAACCTGAGAAATAAGCATTGGCTTTGGTACTGCGTTTTGAGCCATCAATAACAAAAATATTTTTTAAACTAAATCCAACTGAAGCCGCGTAATCCGAAATATTATCTCGTAAACTACCATTTTCTAGTGGTGTTTGTTTGTTGAAAAGCGGCACAATTAGTTTGGCGTAAAACATATTCATTACAATGGTAAAGGCTATAATAACAGCCCAGGTGTAGAGCCAAAAATGTTCTTGCGTGCTTTGATAAAACCAAACGATTAACGCTAGAATGCCGCCACCTATAACCACCATCATTAGCAAACTTTTTAACTTATCGGTAATAAAAGTGCGTTTGGTGGTTTTGTTAAATCCAAAGCGTTCTTCAATTACAAAGGTTCTGTAATAGCTGAATGGTGTTGAAATAATATCACTCGCTATCATAATAATCCCAAAGAAAATTAGTGCAACCACAATAGCATTATCGCTGTAACTTCGGGCAACTTTATCAACATATTCAAATCCGTCGAGAACTAAAAAAGCTATGGTTAAAACAAAAGAAAATAAGGAGCTCCAAACACCAAATTTGTAATTTACCAATTTGTATTCCATCGATTTTTCGTAGGCATCTAGCTCGTAAACATCTTTTAGTTCATGTGGGATTTCATCTTTATAATGTTTGGCATTTAGCGCATCTAAAATTTTATCAATGATAAAGTTGATGCTAATAATGGCAATAATTACATAGAAAAGCGTATTTGCTGTCATAACAAATTATTTAAAATTACGTTGGCGTTTGGCTTCAAAAATTAAAATTCCCGCAGCAACGGAAACGTTCATGGAATCAATTTCACCTTGCATGGGGATCACAATATTTTTTGTTGAATGCTGTAGCCAATCATCACTTAAACCTTCATCTTCAGTGCCAACTATAATGGCGCAAGATTGGGTAAAATCCTGATCGGTATACAACTCCGAAGTTTGTAAAGCGGCACAAAAAATTGAAACTTGATGTTTTTGTAAAAAACTTATAACCTCTTGTGTCGTGCCAGTGGCAATCTGATTGGTGAAAAGGCATCCAACGCTGCTTCTTACAATATTTGGATTGTATAAATCGGTTTTCGGATTGGTTATAATAACGGCATCAACGGCAGCAGCATCGGCAGTGCGCAGTAAGGCGCCAATGTTTCCTGGTTTTTCAGGTGCTTCGGCCACCAAAATTAACGGGGAATCTGTTTTAAATTCAATTGTATCTAAAGTATGTGGTTTAATTTCGGCAATTGCCAAAACGCCTTCAGTAGTTCCGCGATGTGCAATTTTTTGAAATACTTCACTCGTAATTTCAATGATATTTATTTGGTAATGTTGAAAAGACAAAGCTTCAGCTTCTGAAAATAAATCAGGATTGAACAGTAATGTCTTTATCTTATAACCTCCGCGAATAGCCAGTGATAACTCACGCTTTCCTTCAATTAAAAACATACCGGTATTTTTGCGTGTTCTCGACTTGTCTTTTAATTGAATAAGGGATTTAACAAAAGGGTTTTGCGAACTGGTTATTTTTTTAATCATATTTGTTTAAAACTGATAGCTGTTAAAAAAATTGCGTTATATGAGGTACAAAGATATTTGATTCATGCGATATTTTATTGTTTTCGATTTTTATCCTGTTCACAACTTTTGAATGTTAATAGGAAATCACCAACTTAATAAATACCTTTATAAAAAAATCCCAGATTCTTCAATTATGATTAAAAATTTAGTGATGTTGTTATTATTTCTTGGCTTTGTTTCATGTGAAGAAAAATCAAAAGAAAACCAAACTACAGCAACTAATTCAACCGAGTCAACAAGTAGATATCCAACTGTGCTTCAAAATATTTTTAACTCACATGGTGGATTAAATACTTGGAATTCTATGAATACAGTAAAATTTTCCATAGATAAATCTGATATCACAGAAACACATACAACAGACTTAAAATCGCGCAAAGCAATTGTAGAAAGCTCGGAATATTCGCTTGGATTTGATGGTGAAAATACTTGGATTAAGGATGATAATGACAATTTTAATGGCAACGCAAGTTTTTATTATAATTTGATGTTTTATTTTTATGCGATGCCATTTGTGATTTCAGATCCGGGTGTTTTTTATACTGAAAGAAAAGACACTACTTTAGAATTTGAAACCTATGGCACACTACATATTGGTTTTAGCCGAAGTGTTGGAACATCGCCACAAGACGAGTACATAATTTACTACAATAAGAAAACATTTGAAATGGCATGGTTGGGTTATACCGTAACCTATTTCGATAGGAAAAGAAGCACAGAATGGCACTTCATAAAATATGAAAACTGGCAAACCACGAACGGTTTAAAATTGCCGAAGACTCTAGTTTGGTACGAAACTAAAAATAACAAACCTCAAAAACCTAAAAATAAAGTGGAGTTTTTTGATGTTAGTATTACTTCCGAAACCGCAAATCCAAGTTTATTTCATCCTGTTAAAGGCAGTGTATTCGTACAATAAAAAAGTCTGCTTCCTATTTGAAAGCAGACTTTCTAATTAATTCACCTTTAAACTAATTTTCCGAATTGAATTTATCGGAATAGCGTTTATATAATGTGGTATGATGACTCTCCAATGAAATAGCTCTACCATCAATAAAAGCATGTGAAATTATATTTCCACGCATATCTAAGGCATCACCATTTGCTATAAAAAGTGTGGCGCTTTTGCCAACTTCTAGGGTGCCAAACTTGTCATCAATTCCTAAAATTTTTGCGGCGTTACTGGTTATCATTTTAAGAGCATCTTCTTTTTCCATGCCTTGACCAACTACCTGACCTGCGTAAAAAGGCAAGTTTCTTGTGTTCATACGTTCCATACGGCCACCTGGATCGATGGTCACCAATAGACCAGCATCGTGCAATAGTTTTGGTAATTTATACGGTAAATCGTAGTCGTCATCTTCAAAATTGGGTGTGCTTTGCGTTCTTCCAACTACAACGGGAATATTATTTGATTTTAAAAAATCGATTATTTTGTAAGCATGATAACCACCAACTAAAACGACATTCTTAATCCCGATTTCTTTTATGAAAGTAATGGCGTCAATGATTTCTTTCTCGCTATCGGCACTTACAAATAATTTTTTAGAACCGTCAAAAAGACCCTGTACCGCTTCAAAAGCTAGGTTATTTTCAGTTGGTGTTGCTTTGGCAAAGATTTGTGCTTGTACAAAAAATTCCTTGAATTTCTCTATGTCTTCAGCGTAGGATTTGTTAGGTTGAAATCCGCTTGGCTCGTCTAACCACCAACGACCGCGAGTAAACCCGTTTGGCCAATTCATATGAAGGGCATCGTCTACTTTAACTTCGGCATCTTCCCAGTTCCAAGCATCAAACTGAACTACCGACGAAGTGCCACTCAATCTGCCACCACGTGGCACAATTTGCCCTAATAAAACGCCGTTTGGACGCATACTTTCAACCACCCGACTTTCGGCATTGTAGGCAATTAAACTTCTGATGTTTGGTGAAATATTTCCCAATTCGTTTACGTCCATACTGGCACGAACTGCGTCAACTTCACCTAAACCAAGTGTGCTGTTTACCACTATAAAGCCAGGATAAACGTGTTTGCCATTCGCATTAATAACGGTTCCTTTAGTTGAGATGTTGGTTCCAATTTCTGTAATGATTCCATTTTCGAAAATGATGGTGGCGTTTTCAATTACGGAACCGTTTCCGATATGTGCGGTTACACCTGTTATGGAAATGGCGTCAGCTTGTTTGGCTGCTGGTGTTTGCTGAGCAAAAAGACTCGAGCTAACAATGAGTAGCGCTGTTATAATTATTTTATGAATTATTGATGTCATTGTTTATGTGTTTTAATTAGTCGTGTAAATGAAAACCTTCCAATAAATGATCTGTATCACAGTGGAAATCTCTCTCGGCTCGTTTATTGGGTGCTTGGGTTTTTCCGCCACCATTTTTAGCGTCTAGCATTTGCTTGATTATTGTATTTCGTTCTTCTTTAATTGCAGAACGTTTTTTCAAATCTTCCTCTAAATCAAAATAAACTGCTCCTTCAATCATTGTTTTAAGAGGCTTGGCATACAAGGACAATGGATTGTCATTCCAAAGGACCAAATCTGCATCCTTTCCTTCTTTAATACTACCTACACGATCGTCAATATGAAGCATTTTTGCTGGATTGATAGTGACCATTTTCCAGGCCTCTTCTTCGCTAACATTGCCATATTTAATTGTTTTTGCGGCTTCTTGATTTAGTCGTCTAATCATTTCGCCATCGTCGCTATTAATTGCAACGGTTAAGCCTACATTATTCATAATGGCCGCATTGTAAGGGATGGCATCATTTACTTCATATTTATAAGCCCACCAATCACTGAAGGTGCCAGCGCCAACAACGCCGTGTTCTTTCATAATATCAGCAACCTTGTAGCCTTCAAGAATATGCGTGAATGTATTGACTTTGAAATTAAAAGACTCAGCCACTTTCATCAACATGTTTATTTCGCTTTGTACATACGAATGGCAACTAATATATCTTTCACCATTTAAAATTTCAACCAAAGTTTCCATTTCTTCATCAAAACGGAATGGTTTACCACTTTTCTTTTGTGCTTCGTATTCTTTGGCGCGTTGGAAATAATCTATATAAACTTGTTCAACGCCCATTCTGGTTTGAGGAAACCGAACGGTTTCAGTATTGCCCCAATTAGATTGTTTTACGTTTTCACCGAGGGCAAACTTTATGAATTTTGGTGAATTTTTATAAATCATATTATCCGCTGATTCGCCCCATTTAAATTTTACAATTGCCGAACGACCACCAATCGGATTAGCGGAACCATGCAATAATTGCGCTGAGGTAACGCCACCAGCAAGTGCGCGATATACACCAATATCGTCAGGGTCTACAACATCTTCCATTTTTACTTCAGCCGATGAATTATGACCACCTTCGTTAACAGACGATAAAGCCAAATGTGAGTGCTCATCAATAATGCCAGCTGTAAGATGCTGTCCTGTGGCATCGACAACAGTTGCACCTGCGTCTGAAAGGTTTTTGCCTATTTTAGATATTTTACCGTTTTTAACCAAAACATCGGTGTTTTCTAAAATACCATTGGCTTCTCCAGTCCAAACAGTTGCATTTTTAAATAGCATATCTTTTGGTTTGGGCAGTGAAGCATTTCCGTATGGTAAATTTGGATAGGTGAGTGGCATAACTTCAGGAATATCCTTGTCTTCTTTTTTAGTGTCTTTAGCTTCAAAACTATCAGTTTTAGTTGCGCTAAAATTACTTTCAGTACCATTTGGAAGGATAAGTTTTCCTTTGATATTTTCAGAATCGTTGGTGACAATGCCTGTCATTCTGTACGTAGCATCATCTTTTGTAAATCCAAGTTCTATCCAATTATTTGAGTAGGCTAGATTCGATTTGTATTTTAAAGTGTCTTGAGAAATTTCCACTTTCGGTTTGCCCACTTCGCCTGAAACATCCATTTTATAATTGGTGCCACCGACTAATAAATTGTAAGTACCTCGTATATCTTTCTGATTTCTGTCGTTCACAACATGCTTATTGCCTTGAACCCAGTTTTCATAAATACTGGTTTTGTTATCAAAAATAGATCCTGAGGTGATGAGAAAATTAGCGTGCGAATTCACATTTAAATTACCAATTTTGTCATTTTTTAATATTTGTGAAGGCACCGAAGTTAAGGCCTCTAAGGCTTGTTGCTCGGTTAAGCCATATAGAATGGCTTTTTGAATTTTAGCAATGATTTCTTTTGGTGATTTTAAATCGTGTGCGGTAAACGCAAACTTTACACCATTATCTGCCAAAACTTTTGGGTTGCTTGGTGCTTGATTCCAACGACGCATATCAGATAGCGAAACATAGTCGGCTTGATATGGGTTTGACACATCATAAGCGTCAGGAAAATTTAGCGGAATGATAAAGGTAGCGTTGGTAGCTTTTACATCTTTGATGTTTTCATATTCAAAGCCGCTACCCACTATAATATATTGAATTTTGAATAAGTCTCCAATTTTATCGGCTCGCAGGTTGTTCAATTTATCTTTAGATTCAAAAATTGTTGGTAAACCTTTATTTGCATTCAGTGCTTCTAGAGCTAAATCCTTGGTTTTGGCGTTGCCTTGTTCGTACCACTTTGCATCATTATACATTTGACGCAGCAATGCCAGTGTTCCCATGGTTGAACTTGGGTAAGCTTGGCTTTTTACCACACTTCTTGAAAAAGAAAAATGTTGAGTGGCTTTTTTTTGCAAAATTCGTTCGCTATCAGTGCCCGCTTCAGTTAAGGTAACTACCATTCCCGATCCACGGGCAATCCCATCGTGGTGATGCGTGCCTACCGCAGCAAATCCTGCTTCAATTAATTCTTTTGCTTTTTTTGAATCGAATTTGAAATGGTCCACTGCATTTACCTCGGTCATTATATGATCGTTCCAATAATAACCTGATCGTGTTGCATCATATTGAGGCGAACGTCCAAAGCCTGCGGTACGCTGCGGTTTTGAGATTCCAAAATCGCTGTAGGCGTCTATAAATGCTGGATAAATAAAATGACCTTCGAGGTCTATTACTTGAGTGTTGGCTGGTAGATTAACCGAAGCGCCAACTTGTAAGACTCTGCCATCTCGAATTAGTAAAGTGCCTTTTTCAATTTTTTGAGTGGCATTTAAGTAAATGGTGGCATTGGTGAATGCTGTGTAATTGTTATTGCTGTTACTTACACCGTCATTCTTCGGGAAATATTCCTGTCCGAAAAATGTTAAATGGCAACATAACAACAAGATAAATGAAAATTGTTTCATCATGTGTTGAATTAGTTTAAATGTTAGAAGCTTAAAGATAGAAATAACCACCAAAAGCATGGATTTGTTGACGCTATTTTAACGTTTTTAAAATGTAAGTCTGATTGTAGTTCACAATAAGGGCCACCACATAACTGTAGGATTCAATGCCTTTAGATTGGCTATTCGCCTTTAAAAATTGGTTGTAACTACTTTTAAATAAGGCTTCGGTTGGATTTTTGTAAGAATCCCAGAAATCGCGTACTTCTTGATAGTTTTTTCGAACGCCACGATTTAAGTTGGAAATGATAGTTTCGTAGGCATCGGGATTTCTTAAAAACAAATCGTTAAGACAATGACCAAGCGCAAATGCATAACCCGAATATTTAAAATAAGTATCAGGATGATTTGTGGTGGCTAGATAACTGATAAAATTGGCCTCGTTTTCGGCAGCATAGCCTAATTGATGCGCTACCTCATGACTTGCCGTTGTTGGAAATCTAAACTTTGGCAACAAATAATCTACTTGTGCTTCGTTGGTAAACGGATTTAAATAGCCTGAAAAACCCATATAAGTGAGTGGCACACTGTATAACGAAGTTTTTAAACTGGGAACTTCATATTTTAAATGTGGATAAGTTTTTCTAATTGCCGCAAACCCATCTGGAACCATCGACAATAAAGTTGATTTTGACATGGTGAAATCAACAGCAAGTGTGTCGTTAAGCGCAAGTTGTTCTTGGTAACAGTTGGTTTGTTGGATGAGGTAATTGGTAACTTCAATTAATTCCTCTGTACTATAATCTGTATTAAGGCTGAGATTTTCGTGTAATGGAAGCCGATGATAATTAAATGCCCACAACAAATGAAATGCAGCATAAATAACCGCTAAAGTTGCGACCACATCAGTAAGCCAACCAAAGGGATTCATAATTAATTTCTGTCTGTTATGATATAACCACTTTACCGCAAATATTCCCAATATGGTGTACATCACATCACCAGCCGAAAACGGTATCCAACCAAAAACCCAATGCAATAACTTTGAACTGATTTTAAAAATACCATTACTGTAAATAGATTCTACAAATTCTGGATAAAACCTGAGCAATTTCACCAAAAAAATTTGTAGAATTAATGACAATGCTAAAAGTTGTTTTTTTGTGAACATTTTAGATTTTGCGCTCGGTTTTAGTTTTGGTAAAAATAAATAAATCGACATGAAACAGCTTTGTCAAAATTAATTTGGTTTTATAAAATGTCTAGGATTAATTCAGTCACCTATTGGCAAATACTTACCTTTGTAAAACCAAATAAAACAAATAGCACATGACTGTAAGAGAACTAGAACCCAAAGCACTTTGGAACAAATTTGCCGATTTAAATGCGGTGCCAAGACCTTCAAAAAAAGAAGAACGCGTTATTGCATTTATGAAGTCTTTCGGAGAAAATTTAGGATTGGAAACCATAGTTGACAGTGTTGGAAATGTCATCATAAAAAAACCAGCTACCAAAGGTATGGAAGATCGTGCAACCGTTGTGATACAATCGCATTTAGATATGGTGCACCAAAAAAATAACGATACCAATTTTGATTTTGATAAGCAAGGGATTGAAATGCGCATCGAAGGCGATTGGGTAAAGGCGAAGGGAACCACCTTAGGTGCCGATAATGGTTTGGGAGTTGCGACTATCATGGCAATTCTAGATAGTGATAGTATTGTACATCCTGCAATTGAAGCTTTGTTGACTATAGATGAAGAAACCGGTATGACCGGTGCAAAAGGTTTAAAAGGCGGATTGCTCAACGGAAGTATTTTGCTAAATCTTGATACGGAAGAAGATGATGAAATAGGGGTTGGTTGCGCTGGTGGCATTGACGTAACTGCCGAAAGAACTTATCAACAAGAAGCTACGGACAATTCTCAAATTGGCTATACTATCAGTGTAAAAGGACTACAAGGTGGTCACTCTGGAATGGATATTCACAAGGGTTTTGGGAATGCCAATAAAATTATGAACCGTTTATTATTTGATGCTTTTGAAAATTTTGGACTGAGAATTTCCGAAATAAAAGGTGGTGGACTGCGAAACGCTATACCAAGAGAAAGCAATGCAATAGTCGTTATAGATGCTGTTCATCAGGATGCCTTTTTACACGAGTTTAATTTATTGATTAGCGATATTAAATCAGAATTAAAAACAAACGAACCGCAACTCCAAATTTCAATCAACAAAACAAATTTACCTAAACAAGTCATGGAATTAGGAGTGCAAGAAGGATTGATTAAAGCAATTTATGCCGCGTGTAATGGTGTTTATAGAATGAGCGCTGATATCCCCGATTTGGTAGAAACCTCTAATAACATCGCGAGTGTTTTAGTTGAAAATGGACATATTAAAGTGGCATGCCTAACGCGCTCTTCGGTTGATAGCTCTAAGATAGATCTAGCCAACAGTTTACGAGCTACTTTTGAATTGATTGGCTGTGAAGTTAGTTTATCTGGCGATTATCCTGGTTGGACACCCAATATGGATTCGGCTATTTTAAAGGTTTTAGTGTCCATTTACGAAAAACTTCACCAACAAAAGCCAAAGGTAGCCGCCTGTCATGCAGGTCTTGAATGTGGCATTTTAGGACAAAATTATCCAGAAATGGATATGATCAGTTTCGGACCAAATATTAAAGGTGCGCATTCACCAGACGAGCGAACTCAAATTTCATCGGTGCAAAAATACTGGGACTTTGTGCTTGAAATATTGAAGGAGATACCGAATAAATAATGGCATCTATTTATAAAATAAAAACACCTTCAGAACATTAAAACCTGAAGGTGTTTTTTTATAAACCCTTTCAGGGCTTTTAAAACCTGAAAGGGTGTTTGTCAAAAAGGTATTAAAACTATTGTCTAAGTCTTATGTTATTGCTGAGCAATATCAACCAATTCCATAATAAATATCAAGTCGGTATTCGGTGGAATAAATCCGCCACCAGCACCGCGCTCGCCATAAGCCAAATGTGATGGCATGAACACAAAAACCTTGTCACCAACCTTCATCTGTGCCGCGGCTTCTTTAAAACCGGCAATCATTCCAGCGTCAGGACTAATAGGCATGGCCATAGGCTGATAGGCATTTGCAGCGGCACGTTGTTCGTTCATCATGCCATGTCGTTCAGCTACACTTTGAACGCTGGTGTCAAACAATCTACCATCGGTAAAATAACCTTCGTAATTCATATTCACCGTGCTGCCAACCGCCGGTTTTGGACCTTTTCCACTGGTGATAGTGAATAATTTCAAACCAGAATCAAGGGTTTTTGCTTTAGACATATACCCATCTAAAGTTTCTTTAACGGCTACAGCAGCCTCCATGTTTTTAGCTTCGCGTTCTTTTTGTTCGGCTTCGGCTTTTTGTCGGGCTTCCTCACGAGCTTTTTCCTGTTTTTCTTTAATTTTAGGCAATTCTTCTTCAAATACTTTAGGAGCGTTAAAACTTTTAGCTTCTGAACCTTTTCTAATGATGTTTAATTGCTCAATTACGACGTCTTCTGCTGGTTTGTCGCGCTCGGCGGTTTTAACATTTGAAATACTATCTTGAATATTTAAACCTACCACCAGTTCACCAAAAACAGTGTGGCGATTATCTAAATTAGGTGTTGGCACTTCGGTTATAAAAAACTGACTACCATTAGTTGCAGGACCAGAGTTGGCCATAGATAAAATACCTGGCTTGTCGTGCTTTAAATCTGGATTGAATTCATCTTCAAATTTATATCCTGGATCACCAGAACCAGTGCCAGTTGGATCACCACCCTGAATCATAAATCCATCGAGGACGCGGTGAAAAATTATACCGTTGTAAAAGGGTTTTCCTTTAAATTCTTCCTTTACCATAGGGTGGTTACCTTCGGCCAAGGCTACAAAATTGGCAACTGTTACTGGCGTTTTATCAGCGGTTAATTTGGCAACCATCACACCTTTATTCGTTACAAATTCGGCATAAAGTCCATCTTCTAGATCTGGGTATTCTTCTTTACAAGAGGATAGTGTTACAAACAACACCAACAATACAAGTTTTAAGCTATTTTTAATCATTTTTATTTTGAATTATTGAGTTTAAAGTTACTGTACAAATTAACGGTACATTGGTGCCAATCTTATTTTGGTCACCATAATAACCGTAGGCAATGTTTGACGGAAAGAAAAACGTAGCAGTTTCACCCGCTTTTAAAAGTTTTAAACCTTCTCTTAACCCAGTAAACAATTCTTGCTGTTCCATGGCGTAATTTTGAGTTTTAAGTTCTTCTTCAGTATAAATAACAGTGCCTTTAATATCTTTTATGTTGTAGTTGAAATTTAAAATATCACCAAAGTCTGCTGTGATACTATCACCTTCTACTTTAGTTACGTAAAAATACCAAAATCCGTTTTCTGAACTAATGAATTCTGTGTTTTCTTGTTCGAGCATGATTTCTTTAAAGGCATCTTCTTGCGCTTTGTTCAGTTTAATATTGCGTTCTGCGGATTCTTTTATAAACGAACCTGAAGCTTTTGAAATAGGCTCTCTGGCTTCTGGTGACTTACAACTTACAATTGTAAATAACACAATAAGCGTTAAATATAGAATTTTCATTTCGTTAAGGTAGATTTATGTTGAGGCAATATACTAATAAATTTTTCAACTGTTTGCGATAAAGACAGTTCACTTTTGCCACCCGCAGCGTTTATATGACCGCCACCACCAAAGTGAGCGCGGGAAAATTCATTCACATCAAACGAACCCTTACTTCTAAATGAGATTTTGATAATTTCATCCTGCATACTTTCGATAAAAATAGCAGCAAAAACAATACCTTCAATACTTAAACCATAGTTAACAAAACCTTCGGTATCACCCTTTTTAAAATTAAATTCGTTGAGGTCGTTTTGGCTTAAAACAATATAAGCAGTTTTTAATTCGGGAAGTACGTGTAAATTATTTAAAGCTCTCCCTAATAACTGCGTACGTTGGTAACTATTGGTATCGTAAATATTATGGTGAATGGCCGAGTTGTTAGCGCCCTTATCAATTAAATCGGCAATAATCCTATGTGTAGTGCTGTTGGTGTTAGGAAATCTGAACGATCCTGTATCGGTCATGATCCCTGCATATAAGCAAGTTCCTATGTGAGGAGTGATGAGATTATTTAGTGACAATTTTGAAATAAAATGATAAACCATTTCAGCAGTTGAGCTCATCATCACATCCGAATAAACGTACTTGGCATAATCATCAGGTTGTTGATGGTGGTCTATCATGATTTTGATAGCTTTTGCTTCTTTTAATGGTGTCTCCATTTCACCAGTTCTAAAAAGAGCATTAAAATCTAAAGTGAAAATAAGTTCTGCTTTTTGAATAATTGCCTCACATTTTTTACTATCGGTTTCGTATATTAATATCTTTTCGTTTGCAGGCATCCATTTTAAAAAATGTGGATAATCGTTTGGAGCTATAATAGTAACATGGTGATTTAATTGCAATAACAAATGATACAAACCCAAGCAAGACCCAATCGCATCACCGTCAGGATTTTTATGGGGAACTATTACAATGTTTTTGGGTTGATTTAAAAGTGATTTTATACCCGAAATATCTACTGCTTTCATAAGGGACGAAGATACAATTAATAACAATTAATTAAAGCGGCTTCACAAAATTTTAGCTAATATTGATTTCTGTAAATCAACCTATACTTTACCTTATGAAGCATTTTATCCAATTAAGTTTTTTGTTGCTTTTTTTGTTGCTGGGATGTAAATCACCTAGTAATTTCGATAATTCTCAATCCGATTTTGTTATTGCATTTGGTTCCTGTAATAATCAGAAATTGGAGAATAATTTGTGGCCAGCCGTTTTAATAAATAATCCCAATGTCTGGGTTTGGGGTGGCGATAATATATATTCAGACACCTACGATATGGAGAAAATGGCAATGGATTATAAAACCCTAAAAGAGCATAAAGATTATGTAAATGTTGTAAATTCTGCTGTAATTTTAGGTACGTGGGATGACCACGACTATGGTTTAAACGACGGTGGAGAAGACTATGAAATGCGAAAGGAAAGTCAGCGATTGTTTTTAGATTTTTTTGATGTACCTAAAGAAGACCCAAGACGAGCGCGCGAAGGTATCTACCACGCCGAATTGTTTGAAACAGTAAATGGTAGTGTTAAGGTGATAGTTCTGGATACCAGATATTTTAGAACTGCTTTAACAAAGTCTGAAACTAAAAATAGACGTTATCAACCCAATCCTTATGGTGAAGGAACCGTTTTAGGCGAAGAACAATGGAAGTGGTTAGAATATGAACTAAAAAATTCAGAGGCAAATTTTAATGTAATTGTTACCAGCATTCAGTTGCTTTCTGGTGAGCACGGTTTTGAAACTTGGGCCAACTTCCCTCATGAGCAAGATAAACTATATTATTTAATAAAATCTTCCAAGGCCAAAGGAATCATGGTTTTATCTGGTGACAGACATATATCAGAATTTTCAAAAAAAGAAATCAAAGGATTAAAATATCCACTTATTGATTTTACGAGTAGCGGACTTACGCATGTTTACTCGAGCTATAGTGGTGAACCTAATCAATACCGCATTGGAAACGTTATTAACCAAAAAAGTTTTGGCGTATTGCGTTTTAATTTTAAAGCCAAACGGGTAATCATGTCAATGCACGATGAAAGCAATAAACCATTAGCCGCATATGTAGCCAAATATTAATTGCAATTACAATGTAATACCACTACTTTTGCAGCCAAATAAAAAATAAATAAATGGCAACAAATAGAACATTTACCATGCTTAAGCCAGATGCGGTTGAAAAAGGACACGTCGGCGCAATTTTAGAAAAAATTACAGCTACAGGATTTAGAATAGTGGCATTGAAATTAACGCAAATGACTCAAAATGATGCTGAGACATTTTATGCAATTCATAAAGAACGTCCGTTTTTTGGAGAACTTGTAACTTATATGACCCGTGGCCCGATTGTAGCCGCCATCTTAGAAAAAGAGAATGCTGTTGAAGATTTTAGAACGTTAATCGGTGCTACCAATCCAGCCGATGCTGCTGAAGGTACTATCAGAAAATTATATGCTGCTTCTATTGGCGAAAATGCTGTTCATGGAAGTGATAGCGACGACAACGCCGCCATTGAAGGCGCTTTTCATTTCTCTGGTAGAGAAATGTTCTAGTGTAAAATATATTATAAATAAAAAACCACGCATAAAGCGTGGTTTTTTGTTTCAAAAAAAGTTAATTATATTGCTTATAGAACTTTAACGTTCACAGCGTTTAATCCTTTTTTACCTTCTGTTAGTTCGAATTCAACGTCATCACCTTCTCTAATTTCGTCTACTAATCCTGAAATGTGAACAAAATGCTCACGATTTGAACCTTCTTCTGTGATGAAACCAAAACCTTTGGCATCGTTGAAGAATTTTACTGTTCCTTTACTCATGTTAAAAATTTAAATTATTAATTGATGCAAACTTACGACTAAAAAATTCATTTTCACTATAATTTACTAAATATTTGAAAATAAATATTTTGTTAAGTTCGCTTTTCTTCCCTATTAAATACTTTATAAACATTTAATCTTTAAGTATTACCGGCGTGCCTAAACCCAATTCTTTTAGTTTTTCTAATTGTGTTTTAGCATCGCCAACAACCAAATAAATCATTTTGTCAGAATTAATATAGGTTTCGATTAAGGCCTGCATTTCCGAAATTGTCATATTTTTAGCTGACGCTTCATTCAACGAAATATAGTTTTCAGGCAAGTTGTAATTACTAATATCTCTCAGCATGTTTAACTTAGCACCTAAGGTTTCAAATGCACGCGCGTTACTTTTAATCATAAAACTTTTGGTAACCTCCAAATCATCTTCCGAATAGGTGGCACCATATTCCTCTAAAATCGATTTAATCAAATCTACGGCTTCAAAAGTTACATTACTTCTAACGCCGCTTGATATGGTAAACGGACCTACATAATTAGAACCTGAAAAACCTGATCTTATCCCGTAAGTATAGCCTTTATCTTCGCGAAGCGCCTGCGTTAATTTCGAGGCAAAACCACCTCCGCCAAGTTTGTAATTCATTACTTGAACCTTGTAATAGTCGGGATGTGTAGCGGCAATGGCTGGATTTCCAATGCGAAGTACCGATTGTTTGGCATTGGGGATATCATAGAAATATAGTTTAGAATTGTCTATGGTATCAGGCGCTACTATCTCTGGTAAATTAATGTTTTTTACCGCCCAGTTATTGTTGATATTTTCTAAAGCCGAAATAACTGCTTCGGTTTTAATATCACCAACCACATGCGCATTGCTGAGATGTGGCGAAAGATTATTTTGATAATAATCTTTTAAATGTTTAAGAGTAATGCTATCAACCGACGCTTGCGTACCTATATTGTCGTTTGCGAAAATATGATTGGCGCCATAAATTAATTTGGAATACAGTCGCGAAGCCACATTATTAGGATTGGCCTGGCGGCGCGCAATATTGCTCAAGGTACTTTGTTTTACCAGTTCAAACTCTTTCATATCCCATCTAGGCTCTAAAAGAATTTCCGATACCAACTGCATAGTTTCGTCAAAATATTTTGAAAGGGTAGTGCCGCTTATAACCACTGCGTCGTCTGTGGCGTAAGTAGAAATATTAGCGCCTAACATTTCAATGGCATATTCTAATTCTTCAGGAGTTTTTTGCTGTGTACCTTTGGTAAGCAAACTTGCCAGAAGATTTGAAACACCTATTTTATCAGGGCTTTCTAACAACATGCCACCTTTAATTTGTATTTCAAATTGCACCAACGGGACTTCATTATTTTCAATTCCAAAAACTTTTAAACCGGATGATAATTCACTTTTCCAAACTTTCGGAATGCTTAAACTTGGTGTTGTTCCGTATGGCGGCTCAGCCGATCTATCAAAGCTTGACAGCGTTTTAGGATAGTCACTTGCCACTTCAAGGTTAAAATCTTCTTCGGCGCCGTCAATAATTGGTTCTTCAACAACATCGGCTACAACTGATCCATCTAAAACCAATGACACTTGACCTTTAGGCACAAAACTAGAGGCTACATAATGCTTATTCTTAATGTACTTATTGTAAACTCGGGTAACATCATCAGTGGTAACGGCTAAAATTTGTTTAATGTCTTCATTGATGTAACCAGGATCACCAGCAAAAATTTGGTACTGCGCCAATTGAAATCCTTTACCTAAAACACTTGACAAACCAGAATAAAAATTGGTTTCTTGTTGGGCCTTGATACGATTTAAATCGGTTTCTGAAATGCCTTCTGTTTCAAATAATTTAAATGCATCATCTATCGCGCTTGCTACATCGTTAAGATTAGTGTCGTTAAATGCCGTCACACTCAACATGATTTGTCCAGCTAGTTCTGAACCATAATTAAACATGGATACTCTATCTGTAAGTTTTTTATCTTCAACTAAAACCTTTTGCAAAGGAGCTTTTTTACCACTAGACAAATATTCAAGTAGTACTTCCAAGGCATATGAATCTTTATGATATTCGTGAATGCCGGGCCAAGCCATTGTCAATTGAGGCAAACGTGCAAAATTGTCTTCGTGGTATAATTTTTTTGTTTCGTCTAGTATGATATTTTGTTTAGGTAAGGGCTTTATTTCTTCACCTTTTGGAATTTAATCAAAGTATTTTTTTACCCATGTTTTGGCTTGATCTACATCAAAATCGCCTGCAATAGTTAGTGTAACGTTATTAGGCACATACCAGCGGTTGTAAAAATCCTTTACATCTTGCAAAGTTGCATTTTGTAAATCCTCTAAAGAACCAATAACTTCCCAACTGTAAGGATGGCCTTTTGGATACAAATTTTATTGATCACGGAAAAATTATGACCATAGGGCACATTGTCAACACCCTGTCTTTTTTCGTTTTTTACTACTTGTTTTTCTTTCGCAAGCACTTCTTCAGTAACTGTGTTGATGAAAAAACCGAGCTTATCAGCTTCTGCCCAAATCATTTTTTCGAGTGCATCATTTGGTACGGTTTGAAAATAGTTGGTGCGGTCACGGCTTGTCGAGCCATTCGCTCCGGAGCCACCTATGCGTGAGCTCATTTTATCCAAACCACCTTTTCCTAAATTTTCGGATTCTAGAAATAATAAATGCTCAAATAAATGCGCAAAGCCTGTTCTGCCTTCCAACTCTCTTGCTGAGCCGACGTGACTGGTAAGGGCTACAGCAACGACAGGGTCGGATTTGTCCACGTGGAAAATAACTTTCAGCCCATTATCTAAGGTAAAGCTCTCAAAGTCAACCTTAAACTCTGTTTCCTGTGTTGGTTGAGTGTCGCTTTTACATGCTGAAAGTAAGCATATTGCCAAAAGGCATGCGATTTTAATAGTTTTTGTGATCATTATTATTTTAATTAAAGCGTAAATGAATTGTTGTTTACAAAGAATATTGCATTGATTAGAAATAGTTTTCCGTTCTCCCAAAAACTTCTGAACATTGGATTATCAGATAAATAGATTAAACTTCCTCTACCATAAGGTTGCTCGCCGAATATCATAGTTTGGTTCAAGTTTTTGATAGCTTCTGAACCTGCAAAACCGGAAAACGGCTTCGTGTTGTTATCAATATATGCGACGTTATAACCTGAATCTAAAAGCTTGTAATTGGTGTTTCCTAATTTGAGTGTGAAATATTGATCGCCATAACCAAACGCTAAGGGATGGGTGGCGTCAACTGTTGTTTTAAAAATTGCACCCGTAATCATTTGGTTGGTGTTGGCGCGCTCTTGATTGGCGTAAGTTGTTAGGTTAGGTGTTTTTTCGGTTTCTTCTTTGGTTTTGTATTGAAGTCCAAAGCTATCATCATTCGTAAAAGCACGCATGGCACCATCTATAGCAACAACTTTTCCACCTTTAGAAATCCAGTCTTTTAGACTTTTTAAATTGTCTTCAGTTAAAACACTTCCGTAATAACCGCTTGGCATAACGAGCACGTTAAAATCGCTCCAGTTGACATTTCGAAAGTGATTTGTATGAATGACGGTCACCTGAAAATTCAGCTGTTTTTCAAAAAAATGCCATAACTCACCGAAGCTTAAAGACGATGTGCCATCACCGCTTAACAAGGCGATTTTTGGCTGATTAATAAGTTTGATATCGGGTGAACCAATATCGGGTGTCACATCCGAAAAGCCACTTGAAATTGGGCTTAATTGTCTTCTGTATTCTTGGGCAATACTGTCTAATTTATTTACGAAATCCTTGTGTTTTTGGTTATCGCCTTTGGTGATTATCAAACTTCCAGGTTGGTAGGTTATGCCTTTTTGAATCAATGGTTTTTCATTAAATCGCACCCGAATATTTGCTTGTAGTAAGGCTGACAAAAATTTGGCATCCTCCAAATCGTTCCATTTATTGATATAACCGTAAGCATCCTTTAAAGGCTCAATGTAAAGCCTTTCAAGTACTTCAAAATGCTCAATTTCTTGAGTAGCAGCAATTGCTTCCAAACCATGCGCGTAAGGAATACTCCACGCTGTAATATCGTAGGTAAGCGAATCGGAAAGTTTGGCATTCGGTTCAAAAAGTACTTTTACCATATTGCCTTTTGGCTGATTTGTACTGACTACTAAATCGCTAGCCGAGGTATTGATGCTTCCTTGAGTTCCTGTGCTATACTTATACCCCGTAACTTTTATGTTTTTTGGACTTCCGAATTTTATACCGTGTTGTAGCAACAAACTTTTTAGTCGGTCTATTTTGTCTTTACTACCTTGAAGTATATAACTTTTATATTTAAAATTTTTATTGTTGAAAAACTTAGCAAATTCTTCATTAAGTTTTTCAGCATTTTTGTGAGCCATTTCAACCGTTGCAAGCCCAGAAGTGGTGTGGTGTGTAAGGCGGTCTACCAGCGTAAGTTCAACACCTTCGTCGTTTAAAATTCCCAATCCAGCCATGCCATGTCCGGCCTGCTCATAAGTCATTCCAATCGCGCCCATATAGGTAGGATAAGTGTCCCCGTAACTCGGGTAAAACAAATCAAAACGTTCACGAGTAAAATATAACCAGCCGTTTTCGTCAAAATATTTGGCGTTGTTTTTTCCTATCTCAATTTGAAAATCACGCTGCCAATCGGTTATAATTTCGTGAAAAGGTTCGGCCGCTGGGGCAAAATAATAAGGTTCATTGATGCCTTGCTCGTGAAAATCAACATGTATATGTGGCATCCATTTGTTGTAAACTTTAATTCGGGTTTGGGTTTCTATTTGTGTAGCCCAAGCCCAATCTCTATTCAAATCGAATAAATAATGATTAGGTCGGCCGCCTGGCCATGGTTCACTATGCTCGGATGCTTGACGACTTGTGTTATAAGGCTTGCTGGCGGTTTCGTTAAACCAATTTACATAGCGGTCTCTTCCATCAGGATTTAAGCATGGGTCAATAATCACAATGGTATTTTTAAGCCATTCTTGTTTTTCTGTAAGTAATTTATAAATGGTTAGCATACTGGCTTCTGTGCTGGAAGCTTCGTTGCCATGCACGTTATAGCTTAGCCAAACGATGGCAGGATTATTTTTGGTTTTATCTCCATCTGTTATTCCAATATTCGCTAGGTTGTTGTTTCTAATCGACTCTAAGTTTTTAACATTTTCTTCGGAAGAAATAACGGCAATCATCAAATCTCTGCGCTCGTTGGTTTTTCCATAGTATTCTAGTTTAACTTGATTTTTGTTGGAAGAAGCGACATGTTCAAAATAATCTACAACTTCATAATGTCTAGTGAATTCTGACCCAAGTTCGTAACCAAAAAATTGTGATGGCGACTTTAATTGCGCCTGAATAGGAAGGATGCCTAAAGCGACAATCAATAATAAAGAAAGTAATCTCATTAAAAATGTTTTAAAAAATAAATGTAAAAGTAAGTATTATATTGCCAATTATGAATTAACTTATATTTAGGAGATAGAATTATAATCTACTGTATATTTACCCATATTTTCAATTTTGTTATGCCAATCGAGTGTATTCCTTACAGTGACACTAACTATTTTTCTAATCTGATTTGCGATTATGTTGAAGGCAAACCGCAGTTAAAACAGTTTTATAATAGATTTCCAAATCTCAACAATTTTAAAGATCAAATAGCTGAAAAAAAAGCCTCTTTTCCAATAGAAAACAGACAGATTTTAGCTGCGGTTTTAACTACTCAATACGCAAATTTTAATCCGTCTGAAGCAACTTCGCAGCACATAAATCTATTAAAATCCGAAAATACTTTTACAGTCACAACAGGACATCAATTAAATCTATTTACTGGTCCGCTGTATTTTTTGTATAAGATTATTTCTACAATAAATCTAACCGAGGAATTAAAGAAAAGCCATCCTGAAAATAATTTTGTACCCATTTATTGGATGGCTACCGAAGACCACGATTTTGAAGAAATCAATTACTTTAATTTCAAAGGAAAAAAAATACGCTGGCCCAAAAAAACTTCCGGGGCCGTAGGGGCACTTTCGACAGAAGGGTTAGAGGCTGTACTTAAGGTGTTTGCATCCGATTTGCCAGTAGGCACAAATGCCGATAAGCTAAAAACACTTTTTAAGGAAGCCTATTTAAACTACGACAATTTAAGTGATGCCACCCGATATCTAGCCAATGCTTTGTTTGCCGATTATGGATTAGTAATCATCGATGCTCAAGACAAAGCGTTGAAAAAACTCATGATACCGTATGTTGAAAAAGAATTAACTCAGCAACTGGCATTTCAACATATCACAAAAACAAATATTGAAATTGAAGCGCTCGATTATGGAACACAGGTAAATCCTAGAGATATTAATTTCTTTTATTTGAAAGATGGATTTAGGGAACGAATTACCATGTTGAATGATAAATTCCAGGTGGTTGACACGACAATCAGTTTTTCAAAAGAAGAGATTTTAAAGGAACTTTTCGACCACCCCGAACGTTTCAGTCCAAATGTAGTTTTAAGACCATTGTATCAAGAAGTTATTTTGCCGAATTTATGTTACATCGGTGGTGGTGGTGAATTGGCTTATTGGTTGCAACTAAAATCTAATTTTGAAGCTCAAAAAGTGATCTTTCCTATATTATTACTTCGTAATTCTGCCTTGATAAAAACAACTTCTATTGCAGAGAAATTAAGAAAGCTCAACATTTCAAATAAAGATTTATTTTTAGGTAAAGATTCCTTAATCAATAAGAAAATCAGACAGATTTCGAACATTGATATCGATTTTTCTCCTCAAAAAGAACATTTAAAAAAACAATTTGAAGATTTACACGCTTTAGCCAAACAAACCGATGCATCATTTAAAGGTGCTGTTAAAGCACAAGAAGTAAAGCAGATCAAGGGTCTCGAAAATTTGGAAAAACGGCTTTTAAAAGCACAAAAACGAAAACTCAAAGATCAAGTAGAGCGCTTGGCAGACCATCACAATCAACTTTTTCCTAATCAAAGTTTACAGGAACGACAATTAAACTTTTCGGAGATTTATTTGGAATATGGCGAGTCTTTAATCCCTGAGTTAATAGCACATTTACAGCCATTAAAAGTGGAATTTTCTATAGTGAAGCTATAGATAATTGATTTTTAAGTTCATCTTTCTAGCAGGTTCAATTTTAGTTATTCAATTGATAAAATCGAATTTTTTAGAATCCCATTAATTATAATTCAATAACGAGTTCTTGTAACGATTCTTCAGTACTTAAATTCAATTTTTTACGAAGTCGATACCGTGCTTTTTTAACACCTTCAATAGAAATATTGAGAATATTTGCAATTTCTTTACTAGAAAGATTCATCTTTAAAAGTGACATCAAACGCAAGTCGTTATTGCTTAAATCGGGATAAGCTCGCATCACTTTGGAGTTGAAGTCTTTATGTACATCTTCGAAGTAACTTCTAAACTGTTCCCAAGTACTGTCGTTATTTATGTCTAGATTAATATTGTTTATAATTTTTTGATATTGTCTGGCATTTTTAGAATCTAATTTTAATTCTTTTAATTGTGCTTTTAAATCAAGTAGCACCTCATTTTTGTGTGCTAAATGTAGGGCATGTGTAGTGAGTTCTTTCTCTTTAAATTCTAAATCCTTATCTAGTTTTTCACGTTCAACTTTATTGCGTTTCATTTTTTGGCGTAATCCGTAAACTATTGCAATAGCTAATGCCGTGGCACCAATAAGTGAAATGAGAAGGAATAGCTTTTCACTTTCAGCTTTTTGCTTTCGTTCCTCTAAAAGTTTGATTTCATTTGTTTTAATAATGAGCTCCTTTTCCTTTTTCTCAGTTTGATACTGAATTTCTAATTCATTCATTCGCTCAATTTTTTCCTTGCCTAAAATTTCGTCGTGAAGCTTATGGTATTCAGTATGGTATTCATAAGCCTTTTTATAACGTCCTAAACCAGCATAAGCTTTAGATATCTCTAAGAGGTCGCCAATCTTTTTCTTACGGGTTCCTGTTTCATCTGCTATTTGTATGGCATCTTCCATGTATTTTAAGGCTTTCATATGTTCACCTTTTTTATTGTAAAGTTCTCCGAGATGCCTGAGGTTTAAACCAATAAGAGAGGTTTCACCGTATTGCTGGCTTAAATCTAAGGATTTATTATAATAGTATTCTGCAAGATCTAAACTGTCTTGTGCAGCATAAACCCAACCTAAATTATCGTAAATTCCTGCTAAATCATTGTTGTAATTTTGTTCCTTGTAATAAGGTTCTACGACGCGCAATAGGGATTTTGCTTCTTCATATTGTTTTTGATTTTTTAGATTAATAGCCATATTTACATTCATACTGGATATATCGTCCTTTAAATTTAATTTTTCATAGATAACTTTTGCTTTAGTATAGTAATCATTAGAAATATCGTAGTTGGCGATATCACCTTGAATGTTGCCAATATTCCAATAGCTTGCGGCAATACTTTCTTCTGTATCACCTATTTTTTCTTTGAGTTTCAAACTTTTCATGTGTACTTCTAAACATTCTTTAAAGCGTCCTAAACTTCTTAGTGTATTGGCTTTATTATTAAGAACAGCGGAAACTTGAACCATATCATCCAATTCCGTGTACATATCAATCACTATATCATAAATTGAGTCTGATTTTTCGTACTGTGAAGTCATATTATAGTAAACTCCTAAATAATTGGTCGTTCTTGCAATAAATCTTTTGTTCTTCAGACGTTTTGCCAGCATTATCGTACTATCTAAATAAGGTTTCGAAGCTAACGGATCTACATAGATATATTCTGCCCATAACATTGCATAAGAAATAATTTGTGTTGTATCTGTTTGAATTGATGCTACTTGTATAAGA
The DNA here is from genome assembly GCF_036825875.1 of Paucihalobacter sp. Lineage (NCBI taxonomy): Bacteria > Pseudomonadati > Bacteroidota > Flavobacteriia > Flavobacteriales > Flavobacteriaceae > Paucihalobacter > Paucihalobacter sp. The sequence goes on from NZ_DAISXK010000002.1 coordinate 71,958, forward strand.
CTGTCAACCCTTTTTTGATTTTGACAATGACTAATGTTAATAGTCAGGAAAAATACTAAAATCAAAAGTGAAAGCAATCTGTCCACTGCAAGAGAAGTATGTATAAAGCTTTGGATCGATGGGACATTAATTGACGGGGTTAAAAGGCTCATAGTTTCTAGTGGTTGGTTTATCTAAGATAGCATATATTCTAAATTATAACAAACTATTTTAAAATCAGTGAATTATAATGGTTAAAAGTACTGTTGTCTCCCTGTATTAAAGATCATTAAAAAATAGAAATATCCATTTTTTATATGGTGGACAAAAGGTGGACAACATGTGTTTTCTGTAATTTGAGAGGATTTCTTTTCTATTTTGGCTATGCAAAAATTGATTTCATGGTAAAAAGTTGTGCCACTTTTATAGGTGCTTTGATAATGAGTTATTCATGTATTAGCCAACAACTTTACTTTGAATTTGGTACAACCATCTCGTCTTTTGATTATGATAATTCACAGGGACAACCTCTGGATAACTTGTTATCAACATCAAATACCAACTTTGGAATGGGTTACAGACAAGGAATTAACACTAGAAATACCTTATTTCTTTCTCTTGGAGCAACCTACAACAACTATGGCGCGATTGGTAGTGAAAGTAGAGTAGATAATTTTTTTGAATGGGATGTCAGTTATTTAGGGATAAAGGCAGGTTTAGGTATAAGATTATTTGAATTGAGAGACCTTTCTTTTTTTTTAAATACCGCTTTGTCTACAGAATTCTTAATCCGAGGCACACAAACCATAAACAATGATGTATTTAACCTTGTTGGGGAAGAAGAATTTAATAATACTATATTTTTCTTCAGAGGTGGTATCGAAATGCAATATCCAATTTCAGGAAGCACCGCCCTATTTGTAGGGTATAATTACGGAACCACGGTACTAATAGGCGGTGAAGAGAATGGTGAAAAACTAAATCTAAATGCACACCAATTTGGACTTGGGATAATCATTAATCTACCAAAGTGTTATTGTAGTTTTTAGGCGACCAGATTATAGTAGACAAAGAGTGGACATACAAATTAATTATAGAATGAATAAAGATTTAGTTATAAGTTTAGAATCATTTCTGAATCTTCATAGATTAACTCAAAAAGCATAATGAACATCATAAAGTTACCGATATATATAATTACGCTTGCATTCTTACAAGTCACTTTTGCGCAGGACAACTCAGCATATCGCATCATTCGTTCTAATCTTGGCAGCAGTGGCTCATCGCAGGCTGTAGTTACCGAAAACGGTGTTTACATGCTCAGTCAAAGCGTTGGCCAATCGAGCGTGATCGGAACTCACACCAACAATGGTTACTATTTGAGACAAGGTTACCAACAGCCAATGTATAAAATTAAAACTCAAAGAGATTTTGAACTGAAACTTAAGGCAAAAATTTATCCAAACCCTTTTACTCAAATTATCAATATTGCATTCGGCAATGCGATGAAATATCCTATTAGGCTATTAATTTATGATGTTCATGGTAAAATTGTGCACGCTCAAGAGTTTTTGCCCGCACAAAACCTTCAACTGATATTAAATAACATTTCAAGTGGAAGTTATTTATTGAAAATGGTCTCCAACGGAAAGCACTACAATGCAAAACTCATTAAATTTTAAAAGACACAAAAAAACAGAAATCATGAAAAAACTACTACTAACTTTAGGATGCTTTATCTGTTTATTATCTCAAATCATTGCCCAAACTGATGGTATCACCTACCAAGCAGTGATCATTAGTCCTAACGTATTGGAATTACCAGGTATCGATTCCGAAGATAATTATTTGCCAAGTACCACAATAGCTATAAGATTTACAATTTATGATAGTGGTAACCAAATTGAATTTCAAGAAGTTCAAATTACAGAAACTGACGAATTTGGACGTATCAACCTCTTAATCGGTGATGGTGACCATGACTATTTTAAGGAAATAAGCTGGGATGGCACGCCAAAAGATTTAAAGGTTGAAATTGATTTTGACGCTGGCAACAATTTTGAAACTATGAGTAGGGAACGGTTAACCTTTCTGCCTTTCGCTTACCACCGAAATATTACGGCTACTGGAACCTTAACGGTAGATGATAGAACATTTTTAAATGGCGAATTGCAAGTGGAAGGGCCAACAAATTTAAATAGCACTCTAAATGTCAATAATGGCAACGCAACTAATTTAACCGGGAACTTGTCTGTTGATGGTGTTACGAACTTAAATGAGGCTTTCAATGTAAACAATAATAGTCCTACTAATCTATCTGGCGATGTAACCGTTAACGGCAGTAGCCTGTTAAATGGTACTTTAGATGTTATAGGGCAAACCACATTGAATGATTTAAGAGTAAATGGGGAAGCTAATTTTGGCGATTTGTCAGCTGCTAATTTAACTGTGACTGAATCAACTACAATTTCTGGTCAAACTTTTATTGATGGTCAAAACTCTTCTATCATCTTAACAGGACAAGGTGCAACAGATACTGGCTTAGGAAAGTATAGGCATCCTGTAATTATTCAAGGTAGTGATTATGGCTTAGCCATCCAGGTCAATGGGAGTAGAAATAATAATACCAACTTTATTACCTTTTATGATGATACTAGGGAAATACCATGGGGAAGAATAGAAGGTGAAACACCTGCTGAGTTTACAAATAATGCCGATTATAATTTTGACCAATCGTCACTTAATTATGATATTTATGATGCAGGTATTGATGGCTTATTCGCGGCCGCAGATGTATATGCGGCTTTAACAGGAACTGCCATGGCGCTATCGTCATCTACAGGCTGTGCTGGACTTGGCGCTTGCGTAACGGCACCAATTCCTTCAATGATATTTAAATATACTACCGAATCTGTGGTGGTAACTATTCAGGCGGTGACTGCAGGTGCTGGAATTTTTATAGCCATAGATAATAAAAATGAATACAACAGCATTAAAGAAGCCAATCAGGGCGTAACCTATGCCTCAGGTGCCGGTGATTACGCCGAATACTTAATGAGGCAAAACAACAGTGAAAAAATGACCTATGGTGATATTGTTGGTGTAACTGGAGGTAAAATTTCTAAAGCAGTTGAAAATGCTGAACGCTTTATGGTGGTTTCTTACAAACCCATAGTACTCGGTAATATGCCTCAAGAAAACCGAATTAAGGACTACGAAAAAGTGGCTTTTATGGGGCAAGTTCCTGTTAAGGTTTTTGGTAAGGTACAAATAGGTGATTATATCATTCCTAGTGGAAAAAATGATGGTGTCGGTATAGCGGTTTCCCCAAATAAAATCGACCTGAAAGATATAAAGAATATTGTAGGAATTGCTTGGAGTGAAAACAACGACATGGCAAGTCTTAATTACATCAACGTAGCAATAGGTATTAATACCAATGATAATAATCATATCGTTGAAGCACTCGAACATAAAATTAATAAGCAACAGGAAGAGCTGAACAACTTAAAAACTTTGGTTAATGAGATTTTGGAAACGCTGACAATCAAAGAGAAAACATCAAATACAAAAGCAACCCTGCCTGATGATGATACCGCAACTACCCACCAAAATCATAGAAAATACGAAATAATCGAATCTGACGAAAGTGATATTATATATTTTGAAATCACGAAAGAGGATATAGAAAATGCGGTTGTTGCTGCTGAAGAAGCGATGCGCGAATCTGGTATGTACGAAGCCAATATAGAAGTTTGGAATAAACTAAAAACCGACCAGAAGTTTCGCAACGATTTTATAAATGAGTTAGTAACTAAACTTCAAAAGCAAATTCATTACCACAAACAAATAGATAAAGGCAGAAAAAATTAAGCCTTTAAAATTATGCGAATATTTTGAAAATTAACGCTACCATTTTTTTGCTTGTATTTATAAGTGTTTCTGCACTTTTAAACGGCCAAACTACTGCAATACTGGATCCTATTTTCGAAAATTATTTAGAAACACATACCTCAGATGGGATTGAAGTTAACGTTGGCGATCCCGAAAGTATGGGAGACGGAATTGCAAACAACGGTTTAGTGCTAACCGATAGAATTAATAATGTGGTTTTATTGGATATTTCTGGCTTAGGTATCACAGACCTCACAGGTATAGAAGACTTCACGGCTTTGGAAACCCTGTTTTGTAGTAATAATAATTTATCTAATCTTAATGTATCAAGCAATATAAACTTGGCATCACTACTTTGTGGAGCAAATAGGCTTACACAGTTGATGCTGAATAACAACATAAGTTTAGAAACACTTAATTGCTCAAACAACCAATTACAGAGTTTAATTGTAACAAATAATACTGCTTTAAAAAGCCTAACTGCTTCTGGCAATCAACTGACATCTATCGATGTTTCAAACAACTCAAACCTTTCTTTGTTGGCCGTTTCTAACAACAGAATTACAGGTGAGCTTTCAGTAGAAGAAAACCTTAACTTAGAAAGTTTATTTTGTGCCTCAAACCAGATTTCAACATTAAATTTAACATCTAATACTGTATTAAAAACCTTGAACGCCTCAGGTAATTTGTTAACCACTTTAGATTTAAGCACAGTAAACACCTTGACCTGCCCAGAACCCCAAACCAATCCTTTAACGGTTTGTCAAGGTTCTGCCTCAGTTGATGTATCAAGGAATCGATTAACTTCCCTAGTTGTAAGTAATGGATTTAACGAATTATTTGTAGTGTTTAATGCCTCTGAGAATCCTGAGTTGTTTTGTATTCAACTTGACCCCGAATTCACGCCGATTAGTTGGATTAAAGATGATTGGACCTATTATAGCGAAACTACCTGCGAAGACATCTATACTTATATTCCAGATAATAATTTTGAACAAGCCTTAATCGATTTAGGCTACGACGATACCCTAGACAATTTAATATTAACTGCAAATATAAATAGCATAGAAAATTTAAATATCTCGAATAAATCCATTTCAAATTTAACTGGTATCGAAGATTTCATAGCCTTAGAAATCCTAGATTGTAGTAGCAATAATATTGAAAATTTAAACCTTTCAAATAACACATTTCTTCAAGAATTAGAGGTTTCAAATAATAATTTGACAGCCTTAGATATAAGGGTTAATTTTTCTTTAGTAACCTTATACTGCTCTAATAATTTAATACCTTCTTTGGATGTCAGCACCCTCATGGCTTTAACAACACTTCATTGTTCTAATAATAATTTTGATAGTTTTAATCTAGGTAATAACTTGCTATTAAACGATTTAGACGTTTCGTTTAATCAAATAGAATATTTAAACCTTGTTGCCAATTCGGCACTTACAAGTGTGTTTTGTAACGATAATAATTTGTTTGCCTTAAACCTGAAAAATGGCAATAATAATGTGATGACCGCTTTAAATGCAACAAATAATGCCAATTTGTTTTGTATTGAAGTAGATGATGTAGGCACTGCCAATGCAGCACCTGGCTGGCAAAAAGACGCAACGGCAGCTTTCAACCTAGACTGTGGCACCTACATTCCTGATGATAATTTTGAGCAAGCATTAATCGATTTAGGAATTGATTCTGATAATACCTTAAATAATTATGTGGCAACGGCTGATATTAATACGTTGGTAGCTTTGGATATTTCGGGTTTAGCCATCGAAAATCTGACAGGTATAGAAGATTTTATAAGTCTAGAAAGTTTGTATTGCTCAAATAATACCCTAGCAGCTTTAAATTTAAGCACGCTATCAGCTTTACAAATGTTGGATTGTTCCAATAATCAAATATTAGACCTAAATCTCACGTTAAATCCAGCTTTAATAAGCGTGTTTGCTAATAACAATGCCTTATTGAACTTGAATGTTAAAAACGGAAATAATAACTTACTAACCACTTTTAATACTACCACTAACCCAAATTTATACTGTATCAATGTCGATAATAACATCGTTGAAAATATCCCAGCTGGTTGGCAAAAGGATACAATCGCTTCTTATAATGACGATTGTGTCAATAACCGTTTTACAGCAATCCCGGATGCTTTTTTTGAGCAGGCTCTTATTAATTTAGGTTATGATGATGTGGTTGATGGCCAGGTATTAACATCTAATATCGAACAGGTTTTAAGTCTGAATATAAGTAATAAAAGCATTGAGGATCTTACAGGAATTCAAGATTTTAAGTCGCTTATTGAATTAGATTGCAGTGGTAATTTCTTAAATGATTTGAATGTAAGTAATATGTTTCGTTTAGAGCGTCTTAACTGTAGCTCTAATTATCTTCTTACCAACGATGTTAATGATCCAAACGGATTACTAAATATTACTGGAACAGTGAGTTTAAGAGAATTGTTTTGTGCCAGTAACAACTTAAGTTATCTTGATACATCCCTGAATCTCAATCTCGAAATTTTGGATTGCGCCGATAACAATCTTCAATTACTCGATGTGAATTCTAATTCATTTTTGCGAAATTTAAATGCGTCAAATAATAATTTAACAAGTTTAGACCTCATTAGTAATCAGGCTTTAGAAAATGTAAACATCAATAGTAATCAACTAAATGATTTAATTACCACCGAGGAAATGAATTCATCCTTAACGGTTTTTAGCTGTGCTAATAATAACATATCAAACTTGTCAATTGCCCATTATCAAGCTTTAACCTCGTTAAATTGTGGATCAAATGTGCTAACAGAACTGAATGTTGAAGGTAATTCAGCCTTAAATTTTTTATCCATTACCAACAATCAAATTGCTGAGTTAAATCTTTTCAATAATACTGATTTATTGGAACTTGAAGTGTCTCAAAACATTTTATCTCAACTTATATTGACTGAAAACACAGTGCTCGAACGCCTCAATTGCGATTTTAATGACCTACCTGAATTAAATCTTAACTCAAATATAGAGCTTCAAATATTATCCTGTGCTAACAATCAATTAATAGAACTAGATTTAAGTGATAATAGCAATATCGTTGAGGCCAATTTTAACTCAAATAACATAACTAGTTTAATCTTGTCTAATAACTTAGCAGCCTTAAAAAGAATCAATGCGAGCAATAACCAAATTGAAGATGCTTTAGATTTAAGTACGATGGCCCAGGGAGCATGTGTTTTCCAACCTAGCCAAACAGAATTTTGCCCAGAAACCATTGCTGTTAACGTATCCAATAATTTACTTGATTTTATTAATATTCAAAATGGGATTAATTCAGAAATTGCTAGTTTTAATGCCTCTGGAAATCCAAACCTAACCTGTATTCAAGTAGATGATGTCAATAATGTACCAGCAAATTGGATTAAGGACCAAACTACCACTTACAATGAGGACTGTAATTTTGGTGAAACTTATGTGCCAGACAATAATTTTGAACAGGCCTTGATAGATTTAGGATTGGATACAGGTCCGTTAAATAACTATGTGTTAACAGCCAATATAGAAACACTACTAAGTCTTGATGTGAGTTCAAATAATATAGCTGATCTCACAGGAATTGAAGATTTTACCGCATTAGAAAATCTAGACTTTTCAAATAATAATCTGAGCGAAATCGATTTAAGTTCTAATGTGAACTTGCTTAACCTTGATTGTTCAGATAATCTGTTAGCTAATTTAAATATTGAAAGCAACACGGCTTTAACAACCGTCAACTGTTCAAGTAACGCCATAAGTAACCTCAATTTAATTGCAAATACAAACTTGTCAATCTTAAATATTTCAGATAATATATTCACAGCTTTTATCCCAAGTGAAGTATTATCCTTACTAGTTTTTAATGCTGATAATAACAACCTTTTAGAACTAGATTTTCAACAAAATCAGTTGCTCACCAATTTAAGTTGTGAGTCAAATCTTCTAGAAACACTAAATATAAGAAATGGTCAAAACCTTATTCTTACTGAGTTAAATGCTCAAAATAATCCAAATTTAACCTGTATTGAAACCGATAATGGCACAGTTCCCAACAATGCAACTTGGCTCGTAGATGCTGCCACTCAGCTTGCAATAAATTGTTTTTTCGGATTAACCTATGTGCCTGATAATAATTTTGAGCAAACCCTAATAAATTTGGGTTACGATACGGGAGATTTAGATAATTATGTGCCTACAGTAAACATTGAAGCTATCACCTTTTTAAATATTGCAGAACGCGAAATTTCGGACTTAACAGGTATTGAAGCTTTTATTAGTCTCTCAACATTAAATTTTGAAGGTAATACTATTGAAACAGTAGATTTGAGCAATAATCCCCTTTTGGTAAATTTAAACGCATCCGATAATATACTTTCCAATTTAGACCTATCAATGCTGTCAAGTTTAGCGGTATTGAATGTTTCACAGAATAATTTAACACAGTTGAATTTTGATTTTAATTTAGGACTTCGAGACCTAAATGTTTCTAATAATGAACTGACCAATCTTAACCTAAATGTGTTATCTGGTTTAGAGAAGTTAAACTGTGAATCAAATCTATTAACTGGTTTAGATGTTTCCCAAAATCCTGTTTTAACTAGTCTATTTTGCCAATCAAATTCATTGGTCGGTGATCAGCTAAATATGCAAAATGGTAACAACGAAAACTTACAGTTGTTTAACGCAATTAATAATCCGGATTTATTCTGCATTTTGGTTGATGATCCTATAGCCGTAATTTCAAATACAGATGGATTATATAACAATTGGTTCAAAGATGCTTCTGCTAGTTATCAATTAATATGTGATGATGCCGATAATGACGGTGTACCAAATGAAGATGATCTCTGTCCAAACACCCCATTTGGCGCCACTGTAGATTTATTTGGTTGTGCCATTCCGGATTTACCAAATAATAACTTCGCCATTTCAATAACGGGTGAAACTTGTTTAAATAGTAATAACGGTAAAATCAACATTATTGCTCAGGAACTTTACTCTTACACAGCAACACTTATCAGAGAAAATTTTAATGAAGTTTATAATTTCACTAATGATGTTGATATTTTTAATCTTTTAGCAGGAACCTATGAAATGTGTATAACTATTGAAGAATGGCCAGATTATCAAAGTTGTTATACAATTATCATTACCGAGCCTAATCCACTTGAAGTGTTTTCAAGCAGAATGCCATCGAGTAACCAATTATCCTTAAGTATGTCAGGTGGTAACGCCTACAATGTTAAGTTAAACGGCGATACTTTCACCACACATAACTCAACAATTATACTACAACTTCAATCTGGAATTAATACTTTAAAAATTACTACGGACCGAGAATGTCAAGGGTACTTTGAAGAAAGTATAATATATTCGGATGGTGCTTTAGTATATCCAAATCCTTTTAAAAGTCAGTTAAATATTTTCGCCAATAATCAAAATGAAGAAGTAACTGTTAATATATATACCACATTAGGGCAACTGATATTGACTAAAACATATATAAATCAAGGTGTTGAGACGCGCCTTGATACAGGTGCCTTGACCGATGGAATATTCATAATTACCGTGCAATCTGAAACTACAACATCTACTTATAAAATTATAAAAGAATGAAAAGGATATTGACTTTATTTTGTTCAGTAACTCTGCTAGGTGGATGCAGTGATTCTACGGATGATTCGGATATAAATTCAAATGGTCATGGAGATCCACTTACTGGAGTGCAATTAATCTTTCCTTCTGAAAACGCATTATGTAACGAGGGTGTAAACCTAACGCAAACTGAAAGCACTGTTTATTTTGAATGGGAACCGAATACCAACGCAGAAATTTATAAACTTACACTAGAAAATTTAAGTAGTGGTAATATTGAACTATATGAAACTAGCAACTATATAATTCCAATAGCCATACAACGTGCCGAGGCATTTAGATGGTCAGTAGCCTATGATTATCAAAATGAAACAAGAGTCAGTGCCCAATGGAATTTTTATAATGCTGGTCCAGGTTTGCAAACATACCCACCTTTTCCTGCCGATATTATTGCGCCAAGTATGGCTCAAATCATTAATGCCACAAATTCCGTAACACTTCAGTGGCTTGGTAATGATGTTGATAACGATATCATAGCTTATGATGTCTATTTTGCAAATACTAACCCACCAAGTCTAGATTCAAATGATATTACAGCAAATCAACTTACGGTATCGGTCAACCCTGGTACAATCTATTATTGGAACGTGTTGACCAAAGATGCTGCTGGAAACACTTCAGAATCGGGAGTTTACCAGTTTCGAATTTCAGAATAACCTTTTACTTAAAGGGTACGCTTTAAGGTCAACCCTAGCTGACAATCTAAAGTGTAGGGTTTGAAATTCTAATATTCCACCTTACCAATACTAAAACTTAACTTCTATAATAGGACTACTGTTTTTTTAAAAAATATGGAAACTGTTAAAAAGTTAAATCAAAAATCCTAAATCCTAAATCCTAGTTCTAAAATCTATTCTTATTTTTGCGCATGCAACACAACAAGGTACTAATCTTAGATTTCGGTTCGCAATACACGCAACTTATTGCTCGTAGAGTTAGAGAACTCAACATTTATTGCGAAATTCATCCATTTAATAAAATTCCAAAAGAAATTGAAAGTTATCAGGCAGTTATAATGTCGGGTAGTCCAGTTTCGGTGCGTTCAGATCAAGCAATTCATCCAAATTTGACAAAAATTAGAGGTAAAAAACCTTTATTAGCCGTTTGCTATGGTGCGCAATACTTGGCCCATTTTTCTGGTGGTGAAGTTGCAGAATCAAGTACCCGCGAATACGGCAGGGCAAATTTGTCGTTTATTAAAGAAGACGAAGTTTTTTTTGAGAATATTCATCAAGGAAGTCAAGTTTGGATGAGCCATTCCGATACCATCAAATACCTTCCTGCTAATGGAACTTTGTTGGCAAGTACTTCAGATGTTGAAAATGCAGCCTTCAAAATTGAAGGCGAAGATACTTATGCTATTCAATTTCATCCAGAAGTATATCATTCAACAGACGGGAGACAATTACTGCAAAATTTTTTAGTTAAAATAGCGAGGGTAAAACAAGACTGGACACCACAGTCTTTCATTGAAGAAACCGTTCAAGAATTAAAAAATAAAATAGGAAACGATAAAGTAGTTCTTGGCTTGTCGGGAGGTGTAGATTCCTCTGTAGCAGGAATGTTATTACACCGTGCGATTGGTGCAAATTTGTACTGCATTTTTGTGAACAATGGCTTGTTGCGTAAAAATGAGTTTGAAGATGTGTTACGCCAATACGAAGGTATGGGGCTAAATGTTAAAGGTGTCGATGCTTCGGCACGTTTTTTGGATGCTTTAGAAGGTGAGAGTGATCCCGAAACAAAGCGAAAAATAATAGGAAGAGTTTTTATCGAAGTATTTGATGATGAAGCACACCGAATTGAAGGTGTTAAATGGCTAGCTCAAGGCACCATTTATCCAGATGTGATAGAAAGTGTTTCAGCAACTGGAGGTCCAAGTGCAACGATAAAAAGTCATCATAATGTAGGTGGCTTACCAGATTTTATGAAATTAAAAATAGTGGAGCCTTTAAAAGCTTTATTTAAAGATGAAGTGAGACGCGTAGGCGCCTCCTTAAACATGGATCCATTGCTTTTGGGCAGACATCCGTTTCCAGGTCCAGGTTTGGCAATTCGAATTTTAGGTGATCTAACTCGCGAGAAGGTTCGTATATTACAAGAGGTTGATGCGATTTTTATCAATAACTTAAAATCGTGGAATTTATACGATAAGGTATGGCAAGCAGGCGCAATTTTACTGCCCGTGAATAGTGTAGGAGTAATGGGCGACGAACGCACTTACGAAAAATGTGTAGCGCTTAGGGCTGTTGAAAGTACAGATGGTATGACTGCAGATTGGGTAAATTTACCGTACGAGTTTTTGCAAAAAACCTCAAACGAAATCATAAATAAAGTAAAAGGAGTGAACCGAGTGGTGTATGATATTAGCTCAAAACCACCAGCAACCATCGAATGGGAATAGCTTTTTAAATAAAATCAATGACATGACATCAACAAGTTTTAAAATAAAATACATGAAAAATATAATAACTGTCATTTTACTGACATTTACCTTGTGTATAAATGCCCAAGATTTTAAAACACATAAAGTGCAAAAAGGCGAAACCGTTGAGTCAATTGCAAAGCAGTATTTTGTAACCCCTTTTGATATTTTGGCATTAAACCCCGATGCAAAATCAGGATTTTCCTATGATATGGTTTTAATCATTCCTAATTCAAATGTTAAAAACCTTTCCGATTTAAACGATAAACAATTAGTTGGTTTCGAATCACATAAAGTAAAAAGAAAGGAAACACTCTACAGTATTTCTAATAAATATGCGGTTACCATAGAAGACATAAAAAAACAAAATACCTTTTTATATTCGCAAAATTTAAAGCGTGGTGATAACCTTAAAATTCCGAAATTTAAAACGATTAAAACCCAGGAAACTTTAAAAAACTCACTTCAAAAATATGTTGTTCAACCAAAAGACGGTAAATGGGGCATTGCTTATAAATACGGAATCACCATTCCGGAATTAGAGGCATTAAATCCTAGAATGAATGAAATTTTACAACCAGGCGAAGAATTGGTTGTTCCAAATATCGCTGATAATGAGGTGAAAACTATCGAAGATGAGCAATACAATTACTACGAGGTATTGCCCGCAGAAGGTTTTTATAGATTAGAAATAAAGTTAGGTTTAAAGCAAGCGGAATTGGAGGCGCTCAATCCTAATCTAAAAGAATTTGGTTTGCAGCCAGGAATGATTTTAAAGGTGCCAAACGATATTAAAAATTCCTTTGATTTGGGTGAAATGCGAGTTGAGACAACCAATCTTAGCAAAAAAATTAATAATCTGAGCAAAAAATCTATTGCTGTGATGTTGCCTTTTAGACTGCACCGTATAGATTTAGATTCAGTCGCTGAGGCTAAGGATTTAATGCGAAGTGATAAATTGTTATCCATGTCATTAGATTTTCATTCTGGCTTATTAATGGCTTTAGATTCAGCAAAACAATTAGGAATTTCAACCCATCTGAAAGTTTTTGATACAAGAAGTCAAATTTCGGAAGTCACTAAAATACTACAAGAAAATGATTTCAGTCTGTACGATGCAATCATTGGTCCAATAACGCCTAGTAGTTTTGATAGAGTTGCCAATACTTTAAAATCGCAAAAAGTTCCTATAATTGCTCCCCTAACACATCCTACCAAGTTGTACGATAACGTATTTCAAACACTACCCGATAAAGACCGGATGAAACAAGCGCTTATCAATTATATGAAAACAGAAGAAAACATTGCGCGTGTTGTAATTATTTCAGATTCCAAAAATAGATCTTTAAGTGATGAATTAAAGGGTAGCTTTCCTGCAGCAAGACAGATGTATTCCAGAAAAAATAAAGACGGCAAAGATGGAAATTATTTGCATTTGGCCGATTTTAACGATGTTTTCAGACCAGGAAAAAACATTGTCTTTCTTGAAACCGATAGTGACGCTTTCGTGGCCAATATATTGAGTTTGTTGAATGGACTTCAAACAGAAAAAACACAAATACAACTTGCCACTACCAACGTTACAAAAGCCTTTGAAGGTGAAAGTGCCTCAAGCTTGCACCTGTCTAACTTAAACTTTCATTACGCGAGTTTTAATGTTCCAATTAATGAAGCAACTTCTAACGGTTTTGTAAAGAAATACAAAGAGACATACGGCGTACTGCCAAACAAATATGCCGTGAGAGGTTTTGATATTACCTTAGATGTGTTATTGAGATTAGCTTCCAGTGATAATTTATACGAAGCTTCCAACGAAGTAATGGAGACAGCCTATTTAGAAAATAAATTCAAATACAATAAGAAATTGTTCGGTGGTTATTATAACGATGCCGTTTATATAGTAAAATACGACAATTTAAATATAGTTGAAGCCAAGCAATGACCTCTAAAGTAACTTATTTAGGCAATTTACGTACGGAAAATACCCACCTACAATCGGGCAATACCTATATTACCGATGCGCCTTTAGACAATAATGGCAAGGGTGAAGCATTTTCGCCAACAGATACCGTTGCAACAGGTTTGGCAAATTGTATGCTCACGGTTATGGGGATTAAAGCTAAGCAGTTACAGGTTAATATGGACGGAACTATCGCTGAGGTTACAAAATTTATGATGGCCGATCCAAGGCGTATTTCAAAAATAAAAATCGTCTTTAAATTTCCTAATGAGTTAGATTCTAAAAACCAAAAAATTTTAGAGTATACTGCCAAAACTTGTCCAGTTCATTTTAGTTTGCATCCAGATATTGAAAGAGACATCACTTTCAATTTTAAAGCTTAAAAATCATGCTGCAACCAGATGCGAAACAACTTATCAAATTGGCGCATTATAAAATGCCTTTTGGCAAATATAAAAATCGCTTTTTGATTGATATTCCAGAATATTATTTGGTTTGGTATCGACAAAAGGGATTTCCGCCAGGAGAATTAGGCCGAATGATGACTCAAATGCATGATATTAAGCTTAACGGACTCGAAAACTTAATTCATAATATTAAGCGTCAATTTCCAAATGAATAATTGTGGCAAGTTCATTATAAGTTGTAAATTTGCCTGCGTTTAACAACGCATCATGGCAGCTAAAACTAAATATATATTTGTAACTGGAGGCGTGACCTCTTCTCTTGGAAAAGGCATCATTGCAGCTTCATTAGCAAAGCTTTTACAGGCTCAAGGTTACAGAGCAACCATCCAAAAATTAGATCCCTATATTAATGTTGATCCCGGAACGCTTAATCCTTATGAGCACGGCGAATGTTATGTTACCGATGACGGTGCAGAAACCGATCTAGATTTAGGTCATTACGAACGTTTTTTAGACACGCCTACCAGTCAGTCTAACAACGTAACCACAGGCCGAATTTATCAAAGTGTTATCAACCGAGAACGCAGAGGTGAATTTTTAGGAAAGACGGTTCAGGTGATTCCGCATATAACGGATGAAATTAAAAGACGTATTCAAATTTTAGGTCAGTCAGGCGAATATGATGTAGTTATTACAGAAATTGGTGGTACCGTTGGTGATATAGAATCATTACCTTACATAGAAGCTGTACGTCAACTAAAATGGGACCTCGGCGAAAACAACGCCTTGGTTATACATCTAACACTTATTCCTTTTTTATCGGCCGCCGCAGAACTTAAAACAAAACCTACCCAACACAGTGTGAAAACTCTTATGGAAAGCGGTGTTCAAGCCGATATATTAGTTTGCCGAACAGAACATGAACTACCTGAAGATTTGAGACGCAAATTAGCCCTTTTTTGCAATGTTAGAGAAGAAGCTGTAATTCAGGCTATCGATGCATCAACCATTTACGATGTACCCAATTTAATGCTTGAACAAGGATTAGATACTGTGGTGCTTAAGCGCTTAAAATTAAAATCTTCTACACCCGATTTAACCCAATGGAATGCCTTTTTAGACCGTCACAAGAATCCGAAAAGTGAAGTAAATATTGGTTTAATTGGGAAATATGTTGAACTACAAGATTCCTATAAATCAATAATCGAATCCTTTATTCACGCTGGTGCAGCCAACGAGGTACGAGTAAACATAGAATCAATTCATTCAGAACATATCAATCCAAGAGAAGTGGCATCAAGATTGTCACATTTAGACGGTGTATTAGTCGCTCCTGGTTTTGGTGAACGCGGAATAGAAGGTAAAATTGAAGCTGTAAAATATGTCCGTGAACACAATATTCCTTTTTTGGGTATTTGTTTAGGAATGCAAATGGCAGTTATCGAATTTGGGAGAAATGTGCTGGGTTTGCAAAATGCCAATTCAACCGAAATGGATGAAAACACGCCTCATCCAGTTATTGATTTAATGGAGTCGCAAAAAAATTTAACCGATAAAGGCGGAACCATGCGATTGGGCTCTTGGAGTTGCGATTTACAACCAGGCAGCAAAATAGCACAAGTTTATGCAACCAATCATATTAACGAGCGGCATAGACATCGTTTTGAATTTAACAATGCTTATAAAGAAAACTTTGAATCATCGGGATTGAAAGCTACTGGTATTAACGCCGAAACAGGTCTGGTTGAAGTAGTAGAACTGCCAGAACATCCCTTTTTCATCGGCGTTCAGTACCATCCAGAATATAAAAGCACAGTAGCCAGTCCGCATCCATTGTTTGTTGAGTTTGTTAAGTCGGCACACCATTATTCAAAAATATCAAATAATGCCAGCCTGTCATATCAAAAATAACGGCTTGTTATTTGTAATGGCTTTTATCATTCAAGTATTAAAAAGTATTATTACCTCATAAATGGAAGAAAAGAAATTAGATACCAATTCAATCATCGGATTCATACTTATATTCGGGATTCTTTTGTACATGCTTTACACCAATCAGCCAAGTCCTGAAGAAATTGAGGCCAAAAAGCAAGCAGAAATTGAACAAAAGGCAGTTGAAAAACAACCAAAAGCAAATCAAGAAACTCTTGTCACCACTTCTGAAGATTTTTCTCCTGACCTTGTTAACGATTCCATTCAACTTGAACAAATCAAAACGAAGCTAGGCGCCTTTGCTTACGCTACTTCAATTGCTACCGAAAGTGATAAAGAAACAGTCGTAACTACCGAACTACTTACCCTAAAATTTACTAACAAAGGTGGATTTTTATCGGAAGTAAAACTAAATGAATTTGTAAATCACGATTCCATTCCTATCTATATAATAAAAGATGGTAATTCGGTCTTCAATATTAATTTTGGCACTACAGACAACAGAATTTTAAACACACAAGATTTATTTTTTCAGCCCATTGTTACCAATAATGGCGATAATACTGTGGTGTCGATGCGACTTAAAGTTTCTGAATTACAATTCTTAGAGTACCGCTACGAAGTTAAGCCAAACGATTATATGATTGACTTCACCATTCGTTCTCAAGGACTCGATAATCTTATTAATGGTGCGTATCCTATCAATTTAGACTGGCAATTAAAATCAAAGCGTCAATCTAAAAGTATTTCATACGAAAATCGCTACACCAGATTAACTTATGAATATGAGGGTGGAAAGATCGATAAGTTAAAACAAATAGGAGACGACGAGGAGGTTGAAAAGGACCTTTCTTGGTTGTCTTATCGCCAACATTTCTTTAGCAATATTTTAGTACCCGCAAAACCAATCTCTTCAGCTACTTTAGTTTCTAAAGATTTAGTTGAAAATGAAGATATAGATACAGTATTTACCAAACAATATGCTTCAAAATTTGCATTGAATTTTTCAGGTGGTCAAATTAACGATAATTTTGGTTTGTATTATGGTCCGACAGATAGTAAAGTTCTGAAGCAGTATAATAAAAACCTTGAAGAGAGTATTCCATTTGGTTGGGGAATCTTTGGCTGGATAAATAAAGCATTGTTTATCCCACTTTTTTCATGGTTAAGTTCGTTCTTACCTTACGGTATTGCGATTATTGTAATGACTATAATGGTGAAAATTGTACTTTCATTTGTTCAATACAAGCAGTTTTTGTCGCAGGCTAAAATGAAAATTTTAAAGCCAGAATTAGAGGCTATAAGAGAAAAATATAAAGACAACAAACTTAAAGCACAGCAAGAAACTATGGCATTGCAAAACAAGGCAGGTGCGAGTCCGTTAAGTGGATGTTTGCCAGGTTTAATGCAAATTCCCGTGTTTTACGCTTTATTTATGTTTTTTCCAACAGCCTTCGATTTAAGGCAAAAGAGCTTTTTGTGGGCAGATGATTTATCATCTTACGATGCTATCGCTAACTTACCGTTTAATATTCCATTTTATGGCGATCACGTGAGTTTGTTCCCAATACTAGCAGCTATTGCTATTTTCTTTTACATGAAAATGACAACCGGCCAGCAAATGGCGTCGCAGGCACCACCGCAAGAAGGTATGCCTGATATGACTAAGATGATGAAGTACATGATTTACTTCTCACCAATTTTAATGTTGTTTTTCTTTAATAATTACGCTTCTGGTTTAAGTTTGTATTATTTTGTATCAAACCTAATTAGTATAGGTATTATGTTGGTTATAAAAAACTATATTATAAATGAAGACAAAGTTTTGGCCAAAATTGAGGTTAGTAAAAGCAAACCTAAGAAGCAGAACAAGTTTCAACGTAAAATGCAAGAAATGATGGAACAGGCAGAAAAGCAAAAACAAATTCAGAACAAGAAGAAGAAATAATAAATTTATCGTCGATAGTAAAAGCCTCTTTTTTTAAGGGGCTTTATTGTTTTCTGTTTTATGCAGCTAAGAATTAACTATAAGTTTTGTAATCAATGATAAAAATAAAATAGTTTTGAATTCAAGGTAATAGAAATAATCAAGCTCTATATTAAAGCATGTTATTGTTTATAACGACCACTTACAGCTTTTAAACACCATGAAAAATTAACAGTAGAATACACCAATTGATCCTGAAACTAGGATAGAAGGAAGTAGTTTAGGAACACTAAAATTTGGAATCTAGGCAAAAAAAAACCTCCGTAAAATGGAGGTTTTTAAAATAAAATCTTTTATGTGTATTATTGTTGCGGTAGGATTACTTTATCAATTACGTGAACCACGCCATTTACTCCTTGAATATCCACCAAAGTTGTTACTATGTCACTCACGCGCCCGTTAGGATCAGTTAATGTAAACGCCGTATTATTCGCCATAATATTCCCGCCTAGTGTTGTTACACTACCATTTGGTAAACCTGAAGATTGTACGTTTGCACCTACAACATGCATTAATAAAACTGCGTCAACTGTGGCTGGAGCTAAATCGCCTAAAGCTGTATTTCCAGAAGGATCCAACTCTAATAATAAATCTGCAAAAGCACCGTTGGTAGGAGCAAATACAGTAAATGGACCTGCAGATGCATCAGAAACAGTTTCAATCCATGGCACCGTTGGCGTTCCAGTATCGGCTAATTGCAACGCTGCAACCAAGCTATTCAATGCTGAATTTGTAGTGGCAAACGTAGCGATAGTTGGTGGTAAAATTACAGCATCAACAGCATGAATGACACCATTGGTAGCAACAACATCTGCAACTGCAACCTCTGAGGCCCCATTAAACACAACGCCATCAGAAGTGTTGTAATATAAACTTAGATTATTTCCACCAGGACCAGTAGCTAAAGTATTAGCGTAACCAGTAACGGCATCTATTAAGTTATCAGAAAATACATTAGTTGCAACTACATGGTTCAGTAAAACTTGCGATAAAGCTTCACCTGTTGGGATGGCATCTAATTCTTCGAAAGCACTATTTACAGGCGCTAATACGGTGCCTTCTGTAAATCCATTAACAGCATCAACTAAATTAGCCGATGAAAGTGCTCCAACCAATGTAGAAAAACTCGGATTTGCAGCAGCATGATCAACAATTGAAGGTAATCCGATAACACCGTCAACAATGTGAATGGTTCCGTTTGATGCGTCAATGTCAGCGGAAGTAACTGAACCTGCATTATTAAACCTTACTCCATTTGATGTATTGTAGTAAATACTTAAATTTCGGCCACCTGCACCAGTTGCACTTGTACTAGCATAACCAGATCCAGCAGCAACCAAGTCAGTAGATAAAACATCTCCTGCAATAACATGGTTTAATAAAATTTGAGATAGTACATCGGTTGGTACATCATTTAAACTATTAAATCCGTTGTCGGATAAAAACGCAGCGAATGCGTCATTAGTAGGGGCTAATACTGTAAATGGGCCAGGACCACTTAATACAGCTACTAAATCACCGTCAGCCGCTTGTAAAGCAGCTACTAAATTGCTTAAACTTGGTGTCGCTACCGCAAGTTGTACAATGTTTTGTGGTCCTGGATCAACGACATTATTGTCATCGTCATTACTGCACGACTGAATTCCTACCACTAAAAGAAAAACAGCTACGAATTTTAACATTTTTGAAATAATTTTCATTTTTTTGAGTTTTTAAATTTGTTCAACATTAAATTTGCTTTGTATAACAAATATATAGAAACCTTAAACAAAATGAAACTAGTTGCCTTAAGTTTTATCATTATTTTAACATGTGGTGTTCAAATATTGAATTCACAAGAAGCAGTAAATCAATTAGATGAAAATGGTATTCGCCACGGCTATTGGTCTAAAAACTTCGATGGGACAGACCAAAAGCGATACGAAGGACAATTCCAGTATGGCAAAGAAGTTGGTTTGTTTAAGTATTACAAACTCGAGCGTAAAACAAGTGTTTTAAGCGCGACCAAAGAATTTAAAGAAAATGATTCAACAGCCGTGGTTAAATTTTTCACATCAAAAGGGAAATTGGTTAGTCAAGGCAAAATGAACGGAAAACTATACGTAGACAAATGGATTTATTACCACAAAAATAACGATGGTATTCTAACAGAAGAATATTACAACGAGTCTGGCCAACTCCATGGTAAGCGCCTAATTTATTTTGAAAATGGTCAATTAGGAGAATCACTGCATTACAAAAATGGAACATTAGATGGCCTTTCTTTATGGTATTCACAAACAGGTAAGTTGTATAAATCTCTTGAATTTAATAATGGAGAACTAGATGGTGAAGCAAAATTTTATGACAATCAAGGTCAATTAATAATTGAAGGTAATTATAAAGATGACTTACGCACTGGTACTTGGAAATACTATAAAGACGGGGAATTAGAAGAAGAGCGGCTTTATGACGATTCCGGAAGATGGGTGAGACAATAGCATTTAAAAAGTTTCGCGTATTATTGCATAACCACACACTTCAATAACTTTTATCAATAAGTCATTACTGATTTTTACAGCTTTTAATTCGTAATTTTGCAAAATGTCAAGAGTAATTGTAGGTTTATCGGGTGGTGTAGATTCCAGTGTGGCTGCATACTTGCTTAAAGAGCAAGGTCATGAGGTTATTGGACTTTTTATGAAAAATTGGCATGACGATTCTGTTACCATTTCAGATGAATGTCCATGGCTAGATGATAGTAACGACGCCATGTTAGTTGCCGAAAAATTAGGCATTCCTTTTCAAACTGTAGATTTAAGTGAACAATACAAAGAGCGTATCGTTGATTACATGTTTAAGGAATACAAAAATGGCAGGACTCCTAATCCTGATGTACTTTGCAATCGCGAAATTAAGTTTGATGTTTTTATGGACATCGCTCTTAATTTAGGTGCTGATTATGTTGCAACTGGCCATTATTGTAGAAAAGGTACTATTTTAAAAGACCATAAAGAAATCTATCAATTGCTTGCTGGAGTAGATGTCAATAAAGACCAATCCTATTTTTTATGTCAATTATCGCAACATCAATTGTCAAAAGCATTATTTCCTATCGGTGAATTAACCAAACCAGAAGTTCGAGCAATCGCCTCAAAACTCAATTTGGTTACGGCAGATAAAAAGGATTCACAGGGTTTGTGTTTTATAGGAAAAGTACGTTTACCAGAATTTCTTCAACAACAATTACAACCTAAAGAGGGAAGTATCGTTGAAATAGATTCTCAGGCTAAAGTTTTTGAAAAAGATAAGCTGGAATTTTCAACTAAAGAAGAATCCTATCATTGGTTATCGCAAAAAAATAAGTATTTAATTACCGATGGCAAAATTGTTGGAAAACATCAAGGAGCGCATTATTTTACAAAGGGTCAGCGAAAAGGTTTGGCTGTTGGTGGCACACCTGAACCCTTATTTGTAATAGAAACCGACGTTGAAAACAATATCATTTATACAGGACAAGGTAATGACCATCCAGGTTTGTTAAGAAGTGCTTTATTTGTAAATGAAAAGGAAATCCATTGGATTAGAGAAGATTTACGACTTAACAATGGAGAAGAAATGCCAGTGAAAGCGCGCATTAGATACCGTCAACCTTTACAAAATGCCATTCTTTACAAATCAAAGAATGGCATGTATGTGGTTTTTGAACAGCCACAGTCTGCTATAACTGAAGGTCAGTTTGTTGCATGGTATTTAGATAATGAATTGTTAGGTTCCGGAGTAATTTCTTAAATTGCATTATAATTCACCCGATTCTGTATCAATGAAACTGAAAATTATAATATTTTCTCTGTTTACTGCTATATTGTCTTCTGCGAATGCGCAAGAAGACGCATGGGTTTATTTAGCAGATAAAGAGAATGTTAATTTTCATTTAAACAATCCGAACACCATTCTTACTCAAGAGGCACTTAACAGAAAAGCTTTGCATAATGTTGCTATAGACGAACGTGATGTTCCTGTAAATGAAGCCTATATCACACAACTTAAAAATCAGGATGGGATTCAGGTTTTGGCCAAATCTAAATGGTTTAATTCTGTTCACGTTAGGGGCGATTTAGAATTTATTGAAGCCTTGGAAGCCTTGCCTTTTGTAACCGAAATTGTTTACGCAAACCAAAGTTTAAATACCGATTCTAGGTCGTTACTGAATAACGATAAATTCGAAATAGAAAACACCCAAACCGAATTCAATTACGGAAATACCGATAATCAAGTTACCATGATTGCAGCTGAGCAACTACACTTGCAAAATTTTACTGGCGAAGGCATCGTGATTGCTGTTATGGATTCAGGATTTCCCAATGTAAATACAATGGGCGCATTTCAGCGGTTAAGAGATAATGGAAAGCTTTTAAATGGTTACGATTTTGTTGACAGAACAGAAAATGTTTACGCTTTTACTAACAACGATCACGGCACCAAAGTATTGAGTGATATGGCTGGATTTGTCCAAGATGAATTCGTGGGAACTGCACCCGATGCTTCTTATTATGTTTTCAGAACTGAAGACGTTTTTAGCGAAAACCCCGTTGAAGAAAGTTATTGGGTGGAAGCTGCAGAACGCGCCGATAGTCTAGGTGTTCACATCATCAACACATCCTTAGGTTATACAACTTACGATAATCCCAACTATAGTTATTCACCGAGCCAAATGAATGGCACAACGGCATTTATTTCAAAAGGTGCCACTATTGCCGCTGAAAAGGGCATGTTAATTATTACATCGGCAGGTAATTCTGGCCATGTTGCTTGGCAAACAGTTGGTGCGCCAGCCGATTCGCCCAAAGTATTTTCGATTGGCGCAGTAGATGCCAATGGCGAATACGCTTTTTTTAGTTCACAAGGTAGTAGTGCGCAACCCACACAAAAACCGGATGTTGTTGCCCGTGGCTTTTCAACATTTGTAATTGACGCCAATAATACCATCGTCAATAATAGTGGTACTTCCTTTAGTTCACCAGTATTAGCCGGAGGTATGGCTTGTTTGTGGCAAGCTTTGCCAGAACATAACCCCGAACAGCTTAAAAACTTGGTCAGGCAGTCAGCTTCACAGTTTGATAATCCAGATAATTTTTTAGGCTTTGGCATTCCCAATTTAGCAGAAGCATTAGAATTAGGCTTGTCAGTTGAAGATGTTGAATCGATTGAAATTTCGGTGTTTCCTAATCCAGTCGAAAATATTTTAAATATTAATTTTAGTGGATTGAGTTCTGCCTTTGAATTAAGAATATACGATCAACTAGGGAAACAATTACTACAAAATCAAATAAATAATAACAGCAATCGTATCGATATGACTAATTGGGCAACCGGTATTTATATTATATCAATAAAGGCTGACAACTTTACGAAGCAATTTAAACTTATCAAACTATAATAATGAGCAACCGCATCACGCAACTTTTTAATATTGAATATCCAATCATTCAAGCTGGAATGATTTGGAATAGTGGATGGCGATTGGCTTCGGCCGCGAGTAACGCAGGCATATTAGGTTTGATAGGTGCAGGTTCAATGTATCCCGATGTTTTACGCGAACATATTCAAAAATGTAAAAAAGCAACAGATAAGCCTTTTGGTGTTAATGTTCCAATGTTGTATCCAAACATTGAAGATATCATGAATATAATAGTTGAAGAAAATGTGAAAATCGTATTCACTTCGGCAGGAAACCCAAAAACATGGACTACTTGGCTTAAAGATCGCGGTATTTCTGTGGTACACGTAGTGAGTAGTTTAAAGTTTGCACTGAAGGCGCAAGAAGCTGGTGCAGATGCAATTGTTGCAGAAGGTTTTGAAGCTGGTGGCCATAATGGTCGTGAGGAATCAACTACATTAACACTTATTCCTATGGTTAGGGAGCAATTAGAAGTACCGCTCATTGCCGCTGGTGGCATTGCGACTGGAGCTGCTATGTTGGCTGTTATGATTTTAGGTGCAGATGGCGTACAAATTGGAAGCCGATTTGTTGCCAGTGAAGAATCATCGGCACATCAAAAGTTTAAACAAATGGTGGTAGATGCCAAAGAAGGCGCAACTCAACTTACCTTAAAAGAATTAGCACCAGTGAGATTATTAAAAAATGATTTCTACAATCAGATTGAAGCGTTGTACAAAAAGGGTCCATCCGTAGAAGATCTTAAAACGTTATTGGGAAGAGCAAGAGCAAAACGCGGTATGTTTGAAGGTGATTTAGATGAAGGTGAACTTGAAATTGGTCAAATTTCAGGATTGATTAATGATATTAAACCGGTAGCTGTTATTGTTGCAAATCTTTTACAAGAGTTCAATATGGCAAAACATGATGTTGAAAACCTAATAATTTCTTGATGTCAATACATATTTTGATTCCCGACGGAAGTTCATCATGGGCACTTCATGTTGTTAACTGTCTTTCAAAATTTAAGGATTATAAGCTTTATGTTTTATCGCATAAAAAAAACACACCGTTAAAATATTCCAGACATACATTCAGTTTTTCCACCTACGATTTTACCGACGAGATTTACTGGGTAAACACCATTAATAATTTTATTGAAGAACATCAAATAAATGTTATTCTACCCATTGCTGAACCTGAGATGATTCGAATTCTCAAATTTAGATCTCAATTGAATGATTCAGTTAGAGTTATTCCTTTACCAACTCTACAAAGTTATGAAACTGCCATAGATAAGCGCAATTTGAGTAAATTTTTATCACAGAAAGCTATCCCTCATCCTGTGTCTTATGAGTTTAAAAATCTGACTGATTTTCAACGGTTAAAGCAGTCATTAAAGTTTCCCATATTATTAAAACCAACAAATCAAAAAGGTGGAAATGGAATTCTGAGATTTAATAATTTAACTAATTTGGAGACTTATTTTGAATCTAATAATGAGTTTGCCAATGTATTTTTACAGAATTACATCCATGGATTTGATATTGATTGTAGTGTACTGTGTGAGCATGGTGAAATCTTAGCCCATACTATACAAAAAGGTTTTATTCAGGGTAAAAATCCTTACGGTCCGCAAACCGGTCTTGAATTTGTAAAAAACAATGAATTGTTTAAAGTTGTTCATAAATTAATGATGAAATTGAATTGGAGTGGCATCGCACATATTGATTTGCGATTTGATGAAAATGAAAACAATTACAAAGTTATTGAAGTTAACGCACGATTTTGGGACAGTTTAGAAGCCTCTAAATCCGTAGGAGTTAATTTTCCTGAATTGGCTATAAAGATGGCTTTAGGCGAATCAATTCATCTAATACCGTATAAATCAGAGAAATTTATGAGATTTACAGGGTTGTTGAAATATTTACGTAAGCATCCCGCTTTTATTTTTAGATTCGGTTTTATTTGGAATCAAACAGAACTAAAATCTGTGTTATCTAATCCATTCCCAAAACTTTATCTATTTATTTTATGGGCTCAAAGCAAACTAAAAATCTTATGACACTGTTTTTAAAAATACCGGTTGATTAGATTGGTGTGAGAAAAAAGCCATTTCAAGACTGAAATGGCTAGTTTTATTTTGAAACTTCAGAATAATATTTTTAAATCCCTCTAAAATAATAGCAAAGTTTCAATAAATTAAACGCTATGCGATTAATTCAAGTAAAAATAAATTGATTTTATGAAAGCACAAAAGATTTTTTTGAAATGTTATTAACAATTTATAATCTAAACCACTACACGTCAATCTTTTGAAATCTATTTAAAAACTTTGGGTTTACCAATGAAATGAAATTAACTTTGCGCTCTAAAATTTAATTGATAAGATGCTTTACCAATATACCAAAGAGTTTAAATACAATTGGCGTTTAGCGTCTCCTGTTATGCTTGGTATGCTGGGCCATACTTTTGTTGGTTTTGTTGATAATGTAATGGTTGGACAATTAGGGACTGCAGAACTGGCAGCTGTGTCTCTTGGTAACAGTTTTATTTTTATTGCAATGTCTATCGGTATAGGTTTTTCAACAGCTATTACGCCGTTAGTTGCAGAGGCAGATTCAGAAGGAAATTTTGCCAAAGGAAAATCATCGTTTAAACACGGTTTATTTTTATGTACCGTACTTAGTGTGTTGTTGTTTCTTTTAGTTTTGTTGGCAAAGCCTTTAATGTATTTAATGAAGCAGCCCGAAGAAGTTGTTGCGTTGGCCATTCCTTATTTAGATCTAGTTGCACTTTCATTAATTCCGTTAATTGTATTCCAGGCCTTTAAACAATTTAGTGATGGATTGTCCCTAACCAAATATCCAATGTATGCTACGCTTCTGGGTAATTTGATAAATGTGATTTTAAACTATATGCTCATTTTTGGAAAATTTGGAATGCCTGAGATGGGTATAGTTGGCGCCGCAGTTGGAACCTTGATCTCGCGTTTTGTTATGCTTGGTTACATGTGGTGGTTATTGGTTGCAAAAGAAAAATCTAGGGCATACGTTACCAACATCAAATTTTTTGTTTTAGAGCAACCGATGATTAAAAAATTGCTTGGCCTAGCTTTACCAAGTGCGATGCAAATGTTTTTTGAAGTCGCTATATTTACAGCCGCTATTTGGTTGAGTGGAACTTTAGGTAAAAATCCACAAGCAGCCAACCAAATTGCACTTAATTTGGCATCAATGACTTTTATGGTAGCCATTGGTTTAAGTGTAGCCGCCATGATTCGGGTAGGAAATCAAAAAGGATTAAAACAATTTGTCAATTTAAGACGCATTGCTATATCAATCTTTTTAATGGGATTTTTCTTTGCGGTAATCTTTGCTGCGTGTTTTTTAATCTGGAACAATTTCTTTCCCACCTTGTATGTTGACCTAAACGATGCTACAAATTTTGCTGATAATACAGAAGTTATTGAAATTGCTGCAACTTTATTAGTTGCTGCCGCCATTTTTCAAATTAGCGATAGTTTACAAGTCATAGTTTTAGGTGCTTTACGCGGACTTCAAGACGTTACCATACCGACGGTTATAACATTTGTCGCTTATTGGTTAATTGGCTTTCCTGTGAGCTTAATTTTTGGAACTGAAGAACGGCTTGGAAGTCTTGGCATTTGGCTGGGGCTACTAGCTGGACTAACTTCTGCTGCTATTTTATTAATGTTTAGGTTTAATTATTTAACTAAGAAGTTGATTGCAAATGCAGCTATAAAGGATTAACAGCGCTTTATCCTGTTTATCAATTTGCAACTTCACTTATAAACTTAATTCGATAAAGTCTGAGTTCTTCTTCTTCGTAATCGCCATCAAATTCATCAACCGCGTCTGATATTTTATCAGTGTTAGATTCCATAAAATAATCGTGTATTTCCTCTTGCTGATCTTCGTCAAGTAAATCGTCAATCCAGTAATTAATATTGAGTTTGGTTCCCGAATAAACAATGGCTTCCATTTCTTTTATAAAATCTTCCATACTCATGCCTTTGGAATCAGCAATATCGGTGAGTGGCAATTTGCGGTCAATATTTTGAATAATATAAAGCTTTATCGCCGAATTGCTACCTGTAGATTTAACCACCATATCGTCTGGACGTATGATATCATTTTCTTCCACATATTGGGCAATTATATCAATAAATGGTTTTCCGTATTTTTTAGCTTTTCCATCGCCAACCCCATGTACATTGCCTAATTCTTCCAAAGTAATTGGATATTTAAGTGACATATCTTCTAAAGAAGGATCTTGAAAAATAACAAAAGGAGGCACTCCAAGTTGTTTTGCACGTTTTTTACGAAGATCTTTCAGTATACCCATTAAAACTTCATCCGCCACAGCCGAACTTCCTGAAGTGTTGGTAATAATACCTTCGTCTTCGGTTTCGCTATAAACATGATCTTCGGCCATCAAAAAGGATTCAGGATTTTTTAGAAATCCTCGTCCCTTAGCCGAAATCCTTAAAACACCATAAGTTTCAATATCTTTTTCCAGTAATTTGGCGACTAACATTTGTCTAATTAAAGCCATCCAGTATCTGCCTTCTTCGGCATTTCCAATGCCAAAAAATGGTAAGGTATCGGTTTTATGAGATACGATAAGCGCATTGGCTTTTCCAATTAAAACATTAACTAAATCTTTGGCTTTGTATTTTTCGTTGGTTTGGTTAATTATAGATAGTACGGTTGCAGCCTCGTCTTTGGCTTCTTTTTGTTTTTTAGGAAAACGAATGTTGTCATCCATGTCTCCCCCTTCACCAGTTCCATTATCAAATTCCTCCCCAAAATAATGCAAAATAAATTTACGTCTCGAAATTGAAGTTTCAGCATAACCAACCACTTCCTGAAGTAAAGCATGGCCAATTTCTTGTTCGGCCACAGGTTTTCCAGACATAAATTTTTCTAATTTTTCTATGTCTTTATAAGCGTAAAACGCAAGACAATGTCCCTCACCACCATCGCGACCAGCACGACCGGTTTCTTGGTAATAGCTTTCAATACTCTTCGGGATATCATGATGAATCACAAATCGTACATCGGGCTTGTCAATTCCCATACCAAAAGCAATGGTAGCGACTACAACATCAGCATCTTCCATCAAAAACATATCTTGATGTTTAACACGGGTTTTGGGGTCTAAACCTGCGTGATAAGGAATAGCATTCACACCGTTTACTTGTAATACTTGTGCTAACTCTTCAACTCTTTTTCTACTCAGGCAATAAACAATTCCGGATTTACCGGTATTTTGCTTAATGAATTTAATAATGTCTACGTCAACATTTTTAGTTTTTGGTCTTACTTCATAATATAAATTTGGTCTGTTAAATGAAGCTTTAAAAGTAGTTGCATCGGGTATTTGTAAACTTTTTAAAATATCTTCTTGTACTTTTGGAGTGGCTGTTGCGGTAAGTCCGATAATAGGAATATCATCGCCAATTCGTTTTATTATATGTCTTAAATTTCGATATTCTGGTCTGAAATCGTGCCCCCATTCGCTTATACAATGGGCTTCGTCTACTGCTAAAAATGATATAGTAACAGTTTTTAAAAAATCGACGTATTCTTCTTTAGTAAGTGATTCTGGAGCTACATAAAGCAATTTAGTAACACCATCAACAATATCTTGCTTTACACGTTTAATTTCTGTTTTATTTAATGATGAATTAAGCACGTGTGCCACACCTTCGTGTTCAGAAAGTGCTCTTATGGCATCCACCTGGTTTTTCATTAAGGCAATCAATGGCGAAACCACTATGGCAGTTCCGTCTTTAATTAAGGCTGGCAACTGATAGCAAAGCGATTTTCCGCCACCAGTGGGCATAATTACAAAGGTATGGTTACCTTTCATTACACTTTCAATAACACCTTGTTGTAGTCCTTTAAATTTAGAAAAGCCAAAATATTTTTTTAGCGCAGAATGTAGTTCAATTTCAGTAATACTCATTAATCCCTTTTTGGTATTATATATTTATATTTGCACAAGTTTAAAGATAACAATTTCTTTAAATGCATCAAACCTAAAACAAAGTTAATTTTGAACAGTCAAAAAGCCACACTTGAACTGGCCAAAGCAACCATATTAGCTGAAAGCGACGCCATTGCCAATTTGGCGAATTTGCTAACCGATGATTTTGCCAAAGTAGTTGAGTTAATTTATAATTCAAAAGGTCGTGTTATCGTCACAGGAATTGGTAAAAGCGCGATTATAGCAAATAAAATTGTAGCGACGTTTAATTCTACTGGAACGCCAGCGGTTTTTATGCATGCGGCCGATGCAATTCATGGAGATCTGGGTTTGATTCTGGAGGATGATGTGGTTATTTGTATCTCAAAAAGTGGTAATACGCCTGAAATTAAAGTATTATTGCCGCTAATTAAAAATGCTAATAATAGTATAATTGCAATTACTGGAAAACCCGATTCGTTCTTGGGTCAACAATCAGACTTAGTTTTAAATACCTATGTTGAAAAGGAGGCATGTCCGAATAACCTAGCACCAACAACTAGCACAACTGCACAATTGGTTATGGGCGATGCTTTGGCGGTTTGTTTGTTAGATTTAAGAGGTTTTTCAAGTAAAGATTTTGCTAAATATCATCCCGGTGGTGCTTTAGGAAAACGATTGTATTTACGGGTGAATGATTTATCTTCACAAAATCAAAAACCACAAGTGCAACTTAATACAACTTTAAAAGACGTGATTGTGGAGATTTCTGAAAAAATGCTCGGGGTTACCGCTGTTTTAGATGGTGAAAAATTAGTTGGTATCATAACCGACGGTGATTTAAGACGGATGCTTTACAAAAGCTCAGATTTAAATGGCATTATAGCCGAAGACATTATGAGTGCCAATCCAAAAACTATTCACGCGAATGCCATGGCGGTTGATGCCATGGAAGTGATGGAAAATAACGGTATTTCTCAATTACTGGTAGAACAAAATGGTATTTATGAAGGCGTTGTGCATCTTCACGATTTGGTTAAAGAAGGTATTATATAATGGGTAAGAAGACCAACGACGAAATGTCATTTTTAGACCATCTTGAAGATTTAAGATGGCATCTTATTCGTGCTACTACAGCTATTCTTATAGCAGCATCTCTTGCTTTTATTTTTAAAGATTTTATTTGGAACGTTATAATTTTCGGTCCTAGAAGTATGGATTTTCCCACTTATAGCTGGCTGTGCAATATGGGTAATTTAATTGGTGTTGAAACCACTTTTTGTGCTGATGAATTTCCATTTATAATTCAAAACCGAACGGTTGCTGGGCAATTTTCTGCACATATTTGGACGTCGATTTACGCTGGATTTGTTGTGGCGTTTCCTTACGTCATCTTCCAATTTTGGAGTTTTATAAGTCCAGGATTATACGATAATGAACGTAAAAGTGCCAGAGGATTTATTTTCATTTCATCTTTATTATTCTTTTTAGGGGTGTTATTTGGATACTATGTAATTACACCTTTGTCTCTTAATTTTCTAGCCAATTATACGGTGAGTACTGAAATTTCGAATGAATTCGATTTAGACTCTTACATTGCCTTAGTACGTTCATCGTCTTTAGCATCTGGTTTGGTTTTTGAATTACCAATAATTATTTATTTTTTAACCAAGATTGGTTTGGTAACGCCGCAATTTTTGCGAAAATACCGAAAATATGCACTTGTTATTGTGCTTATTATTTCAGCAATTATAACTCCACCAGATATTGCAAGCCAGGTTATTGTAGCCATTCCTATTTTAATTTTATATCAAATTAGTATTTATATTTCTGCCGTTGTGGTAAGAAATCAAAAACGTAAAAAACATGTCTAATATAGTAGAAGAATTTAACGATTACCGCAGCAGAATGAACGACAGAATTCTGCAAGACAATAACAAAATAATCAAACGCATTTTTAACCTCGATACTAATGCATACCAAGAAGGCGCTTTAGATGTAAAAACCAAAGAGCTTTTGGGCTTGGTAGCCTCAGCTGTTTTGAGATGCGACGATTGTGTGAAATATCATTTAGAAACCTCACACAAAATTGGGTTGAGCAAAGAAGAAGTTAGTGAAGCTTTAGGTATTGCCACCTTAGTTGGTGGTACCATCGTGATTCCTCATTTACGACGCGCTTTTGAATTTTGGGAAGCTTTAGAAGCCAATAATAAATCCTAAATTTCGTTATTTTATAGAATGTTTATCTTATAAAAAAGTCTGAATGAAATTAAGAGCGGAGAATCTTATGAAATCTTATGGCGGTCGCGAGGTTGTAAAGGAGGTTTCAGTTGAAGTAAATCAAGGTGAAATTGTTGGGTTATTGGGTCCGAATGGTGCCGGAAAAACCACCTCATTTTATATGATTGTTGGACTAATAAAACCTAATGGCGGCAAAATATTTCTAGAAGATAAAGATATCACCAAGTTTCCCATGTATAAACGTGCGCAACATGGTATTGGTTATTTGGCTCAAGAAGCCTCTGTTTTTAGAAAGTTAAGCGTTGAAGACAATATTTTAAGTGTTTTACAACTAACAAAGCTTTCAAAAAAAGATCAACTTGATAAAATGGAATCTCTTATCGAAGAATTTGGTTTGGGTCACATCCGCAAAAACCGTGGTGATTTACTATCTGGTGGCGAACGCCGAAGAACAGAAATAGCGCGCGCCCTCGCCACGAGTCCGAATTTTATTTTATTAGATGAACCTTTTGCTGGCGTTGATCCAGTTGCGGTTGAAGATATTCAGCGCATTGTTGCCAAATTAACCAAGAAAAATATTGGAATTTTAATCACCGACCACAACGTTCAGGAAACCTTAGCCATTACGGACAGAACTTATTTAATGTTTGAAGGCAGTATTTTAAAAGCCGGTATTCCAGAAGATTTAGCTTCGGATGAAATGGTTAGAAAAGTATATCTTGGACAGAACTTCGAGCTTCGCAAAAAGAAGCTTTTGTTTGAATAGTAGGATTACTTGCTTTTTCTTATGGTGTTGATTTAACAACCAACTGTTCAATCACCGACATTGCAATATAAATCGCAATGATTAATGGTATGGCCGCAAAGTGAAATACAATTAAAAGCACCAAACAAAGGATGATAAAAATATAACGACTGGCATTATTTTTAAATCCACCTGGCTTAAATTTTAAAGCGAACAACTTCACAGGTGCATTTAGAAGAAAACAACTAAGTAAGGTTATAGCGACTAAGACCAACGGATTTAATATTGTGGTATTCATTAAATCGCTATTCTGAAATTCAAGAATTAACGGTAAGGATAAAATTAGAATGGTATTTGCAGGCGTCGGTAAACCTTTAAAATAGGTTTGTTGGTCTTCGTCAATATTAAATTTTGCCAATCTATAACCAGAAGCCAAGGTTATGGCAAATCCAAGAATTGGCAATAATGACGATGTAAATCCCTGAAAATTTAAAGCTGTATTCCAAGCATCGGAAGTGTCGTTCATATCTGGGGCGCCAACAGCAATCTCAAGTAATTTAAACATAACAATTCCAGGCACGATACCGCTGGTAACCATATCGGCAAGCGAATCTAACTGAATTCCCAAATCGCTTTGAACTTTTAACCATCGTGCGACTAGCCCGTCAAAAAAATCGAAAAATATACCAAGACCCACAAAAATAGCAGCCATTGTGAAATTACTATTGACGGCAAAAACAATAGCGATACAGCCACAAAACAGATTTAATAAAGTAATAATGTTAGGAATGTGCTTTTTCACGTCAAAATTTATTGGTAACGTAAAAATATAAAAGTATTTCAATCTTTCAATCGATTTAGACAATAACTAAGGCTATTTGAAGTTTATAAAAATGAAAAATATGTGCATCTTTGTAAAAAAATTGCTGTTGAAAAATTACGCCATAGTTGTTTTATCCCTGCTATCAACTTTTGCTTTTTCGCAATCCACTAGAAAGTATTCAAATGAGTTTATGAATATTGGCGTAGATGCAGCGGCTTTAGGTATGAGCAATGCTGTTGTTTCGCAAACCAACGATGTTACTTCTGGTTACTGGAATCCGGCTGGCTTGGTTCATTTAGAAGACAACCAGCTAGCATTAATGCACTCCAGCTATTTTGCTAACATTGCCAATTTCAACTACATTGCTTACGGCATGCCTTTAGACGACCGCAGCGCTGTAGGTGTTTCATTAATTAGGTTTGGTGTTGATGATATTTTAGATACAACACAACTAATAGATGACCAAGGAAATATTAATTACGATAGAATAAGTACCTTCTCCACCGCCGACTATGGAATTACATTTTCATACGCTAGAAAATTACCTTTAGATGGTTTAAATTATGGAATTAATGCAAAGGTCATACGCAGAATAATTGGCGATTTTGCATCTTCTTGGGGATTTGGTCTTGATGCAGGAATTCAATTTGAATCCAAAAACAATTGGAAATTTGGTATCATGGCAAGAGACATCACTACAACCTATAACACCTGGACCTTTGATGAAGAAAAATTCGAAACTATTAGTGGTGCTATTGAAGGACAAAATCAAGAATTACCAGAAACCACCGAAATTACCATTCCTAAATTGCAAATAGGGATGTCTAAACAATTCATTTTTAATTATGATTATTCCTTATTAGCGGCATTTGATTTGAATGTTCGGTTTGCGCAAACCAACGATATTATTTCAACCGAAGTTGCCAGCGTTAACCCAGCCATCGGATTTCAATTTGGTTATACTGATTTGGTGTTTTTACGCGCTGGTTTAGGGAATTTCCAAAATGAATTACAAATAGATAATTCAACCGATTTGACCTTTCAGCCTAATTTTGGTGTTGGATTTAAATACAAGGGGATTTCAATAGATTATGCCTTTACAGATATTGGTGACCAAAGTGCAGCCTTATATTCTAATGTTTTTTCGTTAAAATTAGATTTTAGTATTTTTAGATAATTAAGTGGGAATCTATGTATAATTGCTATTTTTAAGCAATCTTTATATGCACTTATGAAGCAATCATTACTTGCCTTATTAACAGGGATATTACTAGCTATCGGTTGGCCCACTTATGGTTTTCCTTTATTTATTTTTGTTGGTTTTGTACCACTATTACTAATCGTATCACATTATTTAAACCATCCAAGAAAACACAATGGTTGGCGATTATTGTTGTTTTCATATAGTGGATTTATAATTTGGAATTATTTCACCACCAATTGGTTGCGTTTTGCTGACGTATTCGGTGCAAGCTTTGCGATTTTGGTAAACTCTTTATTAATGAGTTTGGTTATTTTAATTTATTTCAAAGTGGCAAAGCGCACAACCGTCGCACGATCTTTAACTTTTTTAGTCGCATGTTGGTTGTGTTTTGAAAAGTTGCACTTGGGTTGGGAATTTTCTTGGCCATGGCTTAATTTGGGCAATGCTTTTTCTGAACAAATTTCATGGATTCAGTGGTATGAATACACAGGAACCTTTGGTGGTAGCTTATGGGTATGGATTGTAAATATTGTTGTGTTTTTGTTGGTTAGAGACTTCAAACTTTTTACTCAAAAGACCAAGATAAAATACGCAATAAGTATTGTTATGTTGTTTTTAGTGCCTATAGTTATTTCAGTTTTAATTGGAAATTCATACAAAGATGAAGGAGAAACATTTGAAGTGATAGCCTTACAACCAAATATAGACCCATACAATGAAAAGTATAGCTTAACAAACGATGCGATCGCTGACTTATTAATCAAACTTTCTAATAAAGAAATCTCTAGCAATACATCCGTTATTTTGGCGCCCGAAACTGTTTTTGCCGATAATGTGCGGCTCAATCAATTTAATGATTCTGGTTTCAAATATAAATTAGATGATTTTGTTTCATCAAATCCTAATGTCAACTGGCTTACAGGTGTTTCATTTATTCAGTTCATTTATGATAAAAATAAGGTGAAACCAAAGTCAAATCAGCTTCGAGAACAAGTGTGGTATGATGATTATAATTCGGCCGTTTTAATTAAAAGTAGTGCCGAACCGCAATTGTATCACAAGTCGAAACTGGTTGTTGGTGTTGAAGATTTACCGTACCAGTTTGTTTTAAAACCTTTACTGGGTGATGTTATGATTGATTTGGGTGGTACGGTTGCCATGAAAACCACTCAAAATTACCGAAGCGTATTTTCTACAAATACGAATGATTTAAAATTAGCGCCCATTATTTGCTACGAATCCGTTTATGGTGAATTTGTTACAGAATATTCCAGAAATGGCGCCAATTTATTTACCATCATCACAAACGATGCCTGGTGGGGCGAAACAGAAGGCCATCGCCAGCATTTAAGTTACGCTCGGTTACGGGCAATTGAAAATCGGCGTTATATTGCTAGAAGTGCTAATACTGGAATTTCTGCAATAATTAATGCTAAAGGAGATATTGTAGCCTCGCTTCCGTATAATTCCCAAGGTGCTTTAAAAAGCGATGTTGTGACGAATACCAAGTTAACTTTTTATGCGATAGCAGGCGATTATATAGCGCGGATCGCCATGTTTGTGGCGATTTTAGTATTTCTAATAGCTATATTTAGGAAAAACCGAGTTAAATTATGAACAATATTAAGTTTAAAGTTACCATTTAACTAAGATTCTTACAGAATGGTATTTCACTTTAGGATATTTCCTAACTTATTGTAAATTTGAATGTTTTTGAATTTATTACGAGTCAATAGGGATATTTATGCATAAAAAAAAGGGCATACATTTTGAAATTTCAGAGCGCAAAGTGTTGTTAAGGTTATTTGATGTTGTACTTATACTACTAACACTGTATTTACTTGAATCATTTCTGCCTTTTAATTATCTCACGATTTCAGCCGAAAACACCATTTCAATTATTGTATTGCTATTGTACTTTACAGTTTTCGGAACTGTTTTTGAATTGTATGATTTACAAAAGGCCAGCAAACTCGATATTAGTTTTAAAAATATTGTATTAGCATCTTCGGTAACAGTTTTGTTTTATTTGCTAACGCCCGTTGTTACGCCATTTTTACCAGAAAAACGACTTCAAATTATTTACTTTTATTTAGGGATAATTTTAGCGATTTTTTTATGGAGATTGGCCTACATAACATTTGTTCAATCTCCTAGATTCTATAAGAAAGTTCTGCTTGTTGGCGAAATTTCAAACCTTTCTAGTATACTTAAAGCATTGCACGATGTTGATCCAAATTATAAAATTATTGGATTTATTAATTCTGAATCAGTAAGAAAAGATACAGTTAAATTTAAAGGACTAAAAGAGTTTCATTTAAGTGATTTAGATCAAATCATCAACGAACATAAGGTTTCCGAAATATTGGTAGCGAGTTTTAATGACGATCATATTTCAACAGAATTATACCACGGTTTAATAAATTTACTAGAGCGTGGTTTTACTATTCGTGAATTTACCCAGGTATACGAAGAGATGACCTATCGTGTACCTATTCAGTTTGTGGGCAAAGACTTTTATAAATATTTTCCTTTTAGTAGAAGTAATCAAAATAAGTTATATCAATTTTTTAGACGGGTTTTTGATATTTTGTTTG
Organism: Paucihalobacter sp.; assembly: GCF_036825875.1. Classification (NCBI taxonomy): domain Bacteria; kingdom Pseudomonadati; phylum Bacteroidota; class Flavobacteriia; order Flavobacteriales; family Flavobacteriaceae; genus Paucihalobacter; species Paucihalobacter sp. Next base: position 109,255 of record NZ_DAISXK010000002.1, read on the forward strand.
CTCTCATTGGTTTAGTAATTGGAATTTTGTTACTTCCTTTTATTCTCATTGGAAATATTATAGCCAATCGAGGACCACTATTTTATATCCAAGAGCGTATTGGGAAAAACGGACATCCATTCAAAATAATAAAGTTGCGTACGATGATTATTGATGCTGAAAAAAATGGCGTTCAATGGGCACAAAAAAACGATGTTAGAATTACGGTTTTTGGAAATCTTTTGCGACGATCGAGAATTGACGAAATTCCGCAAGTATTGAATGTTTTAAAAGGAGAGATGAGCATTATAGGACCGAGGCCAGAACGACCCTATTTTGTGAATGAATTATCGAAAATAATTCCTTTTTATGAAACACGTCATATTATAAAACCTGGCTTAACTGGTTGGGCTCAAATTCAAACGAGATATGGCGCATCTATTGAGGACAGTTTAATAAAACTTCAATATGATTTATTTTACATTAAACACCGAAGTTTGTTTCTGGACATTAATATTATTGTAAAAACTGTTAGTACTATTTTGTATTACCGCGGTCAATAATTCCTTAATTTCTGATTAAATAATTGACCGTCACTTTCTTTTCAATTAAGATACTTATCTTTACAACTCAAAATTTAAAATAATACCATGCAAGACGGATTATACGCCAAATTCAATACAAATAAAGGCACAATTTTAGTGAATTTAACCTTCAAAAAAACACCAGGAACCGTAGGTAACTTTGTAGCTTTGGCTGAAGGAAATTTAGAAAACTCAGTCAAACCACAGGGTAAACCTTATTATGATGGATTAAAGTTTCATCGTGTAATTCCGGATTTTATGATTCAAGGTGGCTGTCCATCGGGCACTGGAACAGGCAATCCGGGTTACAAATTTGATGACGAATTTCATCCAGAGCTAAAGCATGATAGTCCAGGTGTTTTATCCATGGCAAATGCTGGTCCAGGAACTAACGGCAGTCAGTTTTTTATTACTCATATCGCAACACCTTGGCTAGATAATAACCACACCGTTTTTGGAAAAGTTTTAGAAGGACAAGATGTGGTAGATGCTATTGCACAAGGTGATTTAATTGAAACTCTTGAAATTGTACGCGTTGGTGAAGAGGCAGAAAAATTTAATGCCATAGAAGCTTTTAGAACTTTTGAAGGTTCAAGAGCCAAAAGAATTGAGGCAGAACACGCTGCCAAGGCAGGCGAATTAGACAAGTTATCAGCAGGTTTTAAATCTACCGAAAGCGGATTGCGATATCAAATTATTCAAAAAGGAAGTGGAAAAATGGCATCAAAAGGTCAAAAAGTTTCAGTTCATTATAAAGGGCAATTAGCCGATGGAACTGTATTTGACTCTTCTTACAAACGCAACGAACCATTGCAGTTTCAAGTGGGAGTTGGTCAGGTAATAGCTGGTTGGGATGAAGGTATCTTGTTATTGAATGAAGGCGACAAAGCCAGATTAGTAATCCCAAGTGATTTAGGCTACGGAAGTCGCGGTGCTGGTGGTGTTATTCCGCCTGACGCGGTTTTAGTTTTTGACGTTGAATTGGTGAAAGTTGGTTAAAACTTCATTTCAGAATTATAACGAAAGCATCAAAATTTGATGCTTTTTTTTATGCTTTATATTTTCCTATTCATATAAAAATTGGCCGATTTTGAGAAATCGCTAATTGAAAATTTGGTTGAATCTTAACAAAAATTAAAATTTTTACGGTTGGGAAGTGGATTTCTACAATTCAGTAATTTGACTTTTCGTATTTTTAGAAAGAAATAGATATTTGAACCATAATTAAAAATTCAATTTTCATGAACAATTTAAAATTCATAATTGCATTGCTTTTTGTCACTTCAGTTGCCTTTTCTCAAAATAGTGACTCCAAAACCGTGACGGTGCAAATAGACAACATAAAAAACACCAAAGGTCAATTAGTAGTAGGTCTTTATAGTAATCCAGAAAGCTTTTTAAAAACACCTTCAAAAGGAGAAATTGTAAAAATAAAAGGCAGTAGCGCGACTGTTGTTTTCAAAAATGTGACTTCGGGAACTTATGCTGTTTCCTTATTTCATGATGAGAATAGCAATGAAAAATTAGATACTAATTTTATGGGTATTCCAAAAGAAAGTTTTGCATCTTCAAATAACGCCAAAGGATTTATGGGACCGCCAAAATGGGAAGATGCCAAATTTGAGGTCAAGGACAATTTCACTGTGAAAATAAAATTTTAGTTCCATGAAAAAATTTTTGAAAGCCATAGTAACTGGAATATTTATAGGTTTTATCATTTTGGTTCTAGACCAAAGTATAAGATATTTCAATACTGGAAGCTTAGAATGGAATGGTAAATTTTGGATTTATGTGATGTATTATATGTTATATTCAATTCCATTAACCTTAGTAAACACCTATTATTTTGAACATTTAAATACAAAGGTAAATTGGGAGAAATATAAATCTTACAGACTTTCAATTGGTTTTTTTGGTTCTGTATTTATCACTTTAGTTACTATATTTTTAGTTAGAATGTTCATTAAAGTCATTCTTGAAGGTGAAAATTTTCAAACATTCATTGCTGGTGAACAAATTGAGTATTATCTAGTTTCTCTGTTTATCACATTAATCATATCTTTATTTTTTCACGCTATTTATTTTTACAAAGAGTTACAAAAAAATAAAGTCAAGGAGCAACAGGTTATTGCTGGAACAGCAAGTGCTAAGTTTGATGCTTTAAAAAATCAATTAGACCCTCATTTCTTGTTTAATAGTTTGAACGTACTTACGAGTTTAATTGAGGAAAATCCTAATAATGCAATGAAATTTACCACAGCATTATCTAAGGTTTATCGATATGTTTTGGAGCAAAAAAATAAAGATCTCGTAACCGTTGATGAAGAACTAGATTTTGCGAGAACATATATGTTATTGCTAAAAATGAGGTTTGAAGATAGTGTCGTATTTGAAATACCAGAGAAATCTTCCAATCCAGAAAGTAAAGTAGTACCGTTATCATTGCAGTTGTTGTTAGAAAATGCCGTAAAACACAATATAGTTACTACTCAAAAACCTCTTAAGATAAGAATATACGAAATTGGCAATAATTTAATAATAGAAAATAATTTACAACCAAAACAAATTTTAAAAAAGGGTAGTGGTGTTGGTTTAAGTAACATAAAACAGCGCTATCAAATTTTATCAACAAAACAAGTATTAATCAGTGAGCAATCAGGCAAATTTACTGTGAGTTTACCAATGCTCACAAAACAAATTAGTGTTATGAATACAAGCACCATCAATTCAGGAAGCATAGATGATCGCTATGTTAGGGCACGCAAACGCGTTGAGGCTTTAAAGGAGTTTTATTACAACCTTATTTCGTATGTTATTGTAATACCAATTTTATTTTTAATATGGTATAAATTTACACCACATGTGATACAATGGTTTTGGTTTCCAATGATAGGTTGGGGAATTAGTGTAGTGTTCCAAGCATATACCGTTTTTGTTGATAAAGGCGCTTTTGGAGCCAATTGGGAACAAAGAAAGATTGAAGAATTTATGAAACAAGAGCAAAGAAATAAATACAACTAAATCAAAAAATCATGGAAGTAATTGATAGAATTACGTATTTAAAAGCCAAGCATAGAGTAGAACAAATTAAAAGTTTTTACACTCATATTTTAGTGTATGCGGTCGTCAATTTATTTATAATTACGGCCAAAATTCTCAACAACCTAAGTAATGGTGAGACCTTTGAGCAGGCTTTTTATGACTTAAGCACCTTTATGGTTGCTATGATCTGGGGAATTTTTGTACTTATGCATATATTTTATGTCTTTGTTTTACCTTTTCTTTTAGGTAAAAACTGGGAGATCAATAAAATTGAAGCTTTGATGAATGATGAATTACAAAACGATGTAAACTAACTTAATCAACAATAATCAAATGAAAACAATTGATGACAATTTTAATTCCGATTTTAGAAAGGAAGAAGCGTATTTAAGAGCCAAGAAAAAAGTAGATAATATGATTGGTTTTTACTGGCATTTAGCAGTATACGTAGTGGTAAATGTATTTTTAATCATATTAGTAGGATCCAACAATAACGAAGGATTTTGGAGTTTTGGAACTTTTGCTACACCAATGTTTTGGGCTATTGGTTTGATTTTTCACTTTTTGGGTGTTTTTGGTCCAGACTTTTTCTTCGGAAAAAATTGGGAACAGAAAAAAGTGAAAGAATATATGGATAAAGAAAAACAAGGTTGGGAATAACACATTTTAAAGAAAAAATGACGGTAATTATAATAGAAGACGAAAAACCTGCAGCAAGAAGATTGGAAAGAATGCTCAATAAAATTGACATTGAAGTAAGTACAATGTTGCATTCTGTTGAAGAATCGCTTAATTGGTTCCAAAAAAACAAACATCCAGATTTAATTTTCTTAGATATTCAGCTTAGTGACGGCTTGTCGTTTGAAATATTTGAGGTTATCGATGTAAAATCTGCCATAATTTTTACCACTGCTTATGATGAATATGCCCTGCAAGCTTTTAAACTTAATAGCATTGATTATCTTTTAAAACCTATCGATGACATTGATTTAAAAAAAGCCGTCGATAAATTTAATTCACGAAATTCTAGTCAAAATCAGTTAATGGCAGTAGATTTTAACGATATCAAAAATTTACTCATCAATCCTGTAGAACGTCCTTACAAGAAACGATTTGCTGTTAAAGTTGGTCAACATATTAAGTTGATAAATATTGAAGAAATTGAATGTTTCTATAGCGAGAACAAAGGGACTTACGCCTTTACCAACGACGGTAGGAGTCATTTATTAGACTGTACCTTAGAAGAATTAGAGACTGAATTATCACCAAGTATTTTTTTTAGAACAAACCGTAAGTTTTTTGTGAATGTCAATGCTATTAAAGATATGGTTAGCTATACTAATTCGCGCATTCAGGTAAAATTAACATCTTACAACTTTGAAGATATAATAGTTGCTAGAGAGCGTGTCAAAGATTTCAAAGACTGGCTAGAATAGTATCGGATAATGTAAATTATGTAACCATCCGATAATTTTGTATATTTGTGGTGTGAAAACAATTAATGTTACATACCGTCAAGAATTAGCATCCACTTTTCAACGTTTGTTCGAGAAAAGAGACGCTTTGGTTTCGCTTAGACCGTTTTCGCAGGCTGCCTTAAAAAGTATTCAAGAGTCTTTACTTATTGAATGGACGTACAATTCAAACAGTATTGAAGGCAACACTTTAAATTTGAGAGAAACTCAAATGGTGCTTCAACACGGCGTCACCATAAAAGGCAAATCACTTAAAGAGCATTTTGAAGCTAAAAATCATGAAGATGCCATAAACAAGTTGTTTAAGCTTGTACGTCCTAATTATGTTTTAAACTCAAAAGATGTTCTAGATTTACACAGTTTGGTACTTAGAGCTATTGAACAAGATTTTGCTGGCAGGTTGCGCAATGCAGCAGTTCGTATTGCGGGTGCTAATTTTATTCCGCCAAACGCAACCAAAGTTTATGATTTACTCGAGGAGTTAATTTTATTTGTAAATAACAACCCTCAGCATTTAAATGCAATAGAGTTAGCTACGGTATTTCACCATGAGTTTGTTTATATCCATCCTTTTTTTGATGGTAATGGTCGTACAGTGCGTTTGGTAATGAATTTACTTCTTATGAAAGAAGGTTTTCCGCCAGCTATAATTTTGGCTAACGATCGTAAAAAATATTATTCAGCTTTAAATATGGCAAATAAGGGTCAATTTGATAAACTTATGTTATTAGTTTGCCAAACTCTTGAGCGTAGTTTAAATATTTATTTAAGTGCTTTTCCAGATACGCATCATAATTATCAAAGTATTTCTGATGTTGCCAATGAGCCTGATATACCTTATAGTCAAGAATATATCAGTTTGCTTGCGCGACAAGGAAAAATTGATGCACACAAGGAAGGAAGGAATTGGGTAACTACAAAAACTGCGGTGCTCAATTATATAAGTAATGTGGGTAGTAATTAAGCTTATTCTTCAATTCTATTATCATCAAATGCTGATGGTAACAATTTGGGGATAAGCTTTATTACTAATGGCAAGAGTAGCATCCCACCTGGCAGAATAAAAATAGCCAAACTTGGGATAGTTTTAAATATGTCTAATAATTGTACTTGAAGCCTTTTTTGTTCTTCGTCTGTGAGCTTACGTTGTGTTGATTGAGACAAAATCCACAATACGTCTTTGCTCTGTTTTAATTCTTTCTGTAGTCGTTTACTATTTCGTCTAATTAATTTTACAACTAATTTAGTTGAATTATTGTAAAAGCTATGTACTAAATTTTTCGAGTGTAAAAAGGCCACTTTATCTTTGTAATTATTGTAAAATTGGTTTATTTCAATAACCGATTCAGCAACGATGCTTTTTGATAAGGCTAAATCAATTGTTAGCTTAGTTAAAAAAGTGTGTTCGGTTGCATCAATTCTCTGGTCACTCCACGCTGTCATGCAAACCATATCAATTAAGTAAAATCTTTCTAAATCATTTTTCAACAATTCAATAGCTTCTTCGTAACTTAATTTAATATCATCACGATACCGCAACGAAGCTTCAAATAACTTCATTAAACTTAGGTCGTATTCAGTTTTTTTTGGTTTCAAATTAAAGACCATAAAAACAGTCATTTCAATAATTGATTCAACGCGTTTGGTATAGGTTGAGATTTCTGTGTTTGATTTTAAAAATTGTTCATAAGCAAGGATATCTACAAATAATAAACCATTAATTGTAAAATAGTTAAAGCTTTTAGTGATTACATTGCTGTCAATATGTATTCGTCTATCTATAATTTTTTCAAGTAAAGAAAGATTTTCTTTTGCATTAATAAGTTCATTTAAAAATGACGTTTTATAAGCTTTGTTGGATTTGTAAAAAGCAATAACAGATTCGGTAAAAGATGATTTATTCTGATTGAAATTGGTATATATATAATAGAATGAAAACCAGAGATTAATTTTGCAAATTTCTTCTTCGGTCAATTCGCTGGTTTTGATATCACTGCCTAAAGCTGCGATATTACTTCCATATATAAAGCCTGATTTTCTTAATTCAAAATAAAATTCGTGCAAAGGCAAATTCCATAACAAGCTGTATTGTTCGGTTTTATTTAAAAGCAAATTTAACCAGCCATTTGCTGATGGATTCATAAAATAAATTTTTGAGTAAAGATACTTTTTATGCCTTAAAAATACTTTTTTAAAAAAACTTTTAAAAAAGTAAAACCGCTCCTAACATAAATGCGTAGATAGAGAAACAAAAACAATAAATATTTAAAAACAAATTTAATTATGATGAAAAGAACAAAAATTTTCGCTGCAATTGCCATTCTGAGCGTTACAACATTTGTAGTAATTGCTGCAGACCACATTGATGCTCCAGGAGTTCAAGGTAGTAGTAGTGATATTACCGATCTTTACGCCTTTCAAGGTGAAGACAACAATAATTTAGTGTTTGTTGCAAATTTACAGGGCTTGTTAAGTCCTTCAGCTACCTCATCAGCTTCATTTGATGAAAATGTACTAATTGAATTTAAAATTGATACCAATGGTGACAATGTTGAAGATTTGGTGATACAAGCTATTCCTAGAGATGGCGTAATGTATTTCTTTGGACCTATTGCTCCGTCTCAAACTGGTTTAAGCAGCACAATTATGGCTGATGCCGCTATGAGAAATCAGGTTAACATTACTTCTTATGGTCAGTCGGCTATTATAGAGAATGCCAACGGTATGAAGTTTTTTGCTGGTCCAAGAGATGATCCATTTTTCTTTGATTTTGCTCAGTATAGCGCCATTATAAATGGTGAAGCTTCAGGATTTAACAATCCAGGTTCAGACACTTTTGCTGGTACAAATGTGCTTTCAGTAGTGGTTGAAGTGCCAAAATCAATGATTGGTGGTTCAGGAACTATTAATACATGGGTAACAACTAATAGAAAACAATAAATAATTTTAAAAAATATAAAACAAATGAAAAACCAAATAATAAAAATAGTAATGGTAACTGCAGTATTGTCTTTCACGGCTTTTAATTGCAGTAATGATGATGATAATGGACCAACAGGACCAACAGGACCTAACTTTACTGGTACATTTATTCAAGAAGATCAAATAGGAAGACCGGCTGTAAACACGGTATTTGTATCGTCAGGAAGCAAAGACGCTTTTAATATGACAATTCCGTCTCAGCAAAATGCAGCTTTTCAATCTATGTTTCAAACAAATCTAGAAAATTTGAGCCCAGCATATAATACCCCAACCGATGCCAATGCGCTTGGTTTAACGGCTGCTCAGTTTACTGGTTTGTTAGCTACGGATGTTTTAAATGTTAGTTTAGATGGTACCACCACATTTTTTGATGGTGCGAACGTACTTACAGGCAGAGCTTTGGCCGATGACGTAATTTCAACCGAATTACTATTAATTTTTGGTGGCGAAGACGGTACTGAAAACCCAGGATTTTCCTCGGACAATGTCATGTCAAACGATAAGGCATTTTTAACATCTTTCCCTTATTTAGCTACACCTTGGTAGAACCTACTGCCATATTATAATTCTGAAATGGTGTTCAAGGCACCATTTCAGAATATTTTAAAACTCAAAAACTTTAAAAACTCAAAATCATGAAATTTAATTTAAATCTCGTATTATTCTCTTGTCTTATCGTAATAACAAGTTGTAATCAAAAAGTAACGAATCAAGAGGATTATGTTCTATACTTGAATACTGACGTCAATCCAGATATTGAAATTTTACAGAAAGATATTCAATTTTGGTCCGATAAATTAACGGCAGAACCAACTCAATTTCCTTACTTAATCAAGCGCAGTGGTGTTTATGCCCAGTTGTTTAGTTTAACAGGAGACATTTCATTCCTTATAAAAGCAGAAGATGACGGCTATAAAGCGAATGACATTACTAACTTCAACAATGTTAGTTATTTAAAAACATTAGCGAGAATTTACATTTCGCAACACAAATTTAAAGAAGCACTTAGCTTACTTCAAAAAGCAGAACAAATCGGTGATCAATTAAGCGGTACTCAAAAAATGTTGTTTGACGTACATTTAGAATTGGGTAACAGTGTAATTGCCGAATCTTATCTCAAGAAAATTAAAAACAATGCAGATTTTGACTTTCTAATCAGAATGGCAAAATTCAAAGACCATGAAGGCGATCTTAGCAGCGCAATTACCTACATGGAAAAAGCAAAAACAATTGCAGATGCTTCAGGCTTAAAAGGTATCAAACAATGGGCCTATACCAATCTTGCCGATTTTTACGGGCACGATGGGCGCATTTCAGATTCATATAACTATTTTTTAAAGGCTTTACAATTAGACCCTAACGATGCCTATGCAAAAAAGGGTATCGCCTGGATTGCTTATTCCAATGATAAAAACACCAATGAGGCTATAAGAATTCTAAATAGCATTTTAAAATATCACCGAGCACCAGAATATTATCTTTTGCTATCTGAAGTTGCTGAACATGCTGAAAACAGCATTATGGCAAATGTTGCATTAGAAAATTATAATAAACTTTTAGAAAATAAAAGCTATGGCGATATGTATAACAAATACCAAATTCTCATACTTGCAGACCAAAAAGATGGTAAGGAAAAGGCTTTAGAATTAGCGAAGATAGAAGTAGAGAACAGGCCAACGGCTGAATCTTATTTTCTGTTAGCTTGCAGTCATTTTCAAAATGGAGCTATAGAAAAAGCTAAAAGTATTGCACTAGAATATGTAGATGGCAAAACATCAGAACCTGAAGTTTTATATCATTTGGCTGAAATTTACAAAGCCAATGGTGATAAGGATCGTGTTAAACCTATTAAAAAAGAATTAATTGGTAGCCTATATGAACTAGGACCGCAAATGGCCACAAAGATTAACCAACTATAATATTTAAAATGAGATTAATAATTATAAACCTTTTTGCAATTGCTACATGTCTAGGCTTAAATGCACAAACTTTGAAAGGAAAGGTTGTAGATACAAAAAATCAACCAATTGAAGATGCTTATGTCTTTAATATGACATCCGGAAATCATACACATTCATCCGGTGATGGTGTATTTTTTATTGGAAGTACAAAAGTTGGAGATTCTATTTCTATTGGTTTGTTGGGTTATGAAACTTTAAAATTTAAAGTTGATAACAACCAAATAAGCAACCAAACCATTTTTATTTTAAATGAAAAAATTTTTAGTCTAGATGAATTGGTTATTTCAGAATCCATAAATCCTGTTAACACGATAGTTAGATTAGATATTGCAACAAACCCCGTGAATTCTTCTCAAGATATTTTGCGTAAAGTTCCAGGTCTTTTTATAGGTCAGCATGCTGGAGGTGGTAAAGCAGAACAAATATTTTTACGTGGATTTGATATAGATCACGGTACTGACGTTGCAATATCGGTTGATGGTATGCCAGTTAACATGGTTTCGCATGCACATGGACAAGGATATAGTGATTTACACTTTTTAATTCCTGAAACTATCAATACAATAGATTTTGGAAAAGGTCCGTATTATGCAGGTGTAGGTGATTTTAATACGGCTGGATATGTTGGGTTTTCAACCTTAAACAGGTTGAAAGAGAGTAGTATTACCGTTAGTGCGGGTCAGTTTAATACCATTAGAACCTTAGGGATGTTTAATTTAATAGAAGATCAATCCAACCAGAGTGCCTACGCGGCTATTGAATATTTGGCTGGTGATGGTCCATTTGAGTCTCCTCAAGGTTTTAACCGATTGAATATTTTCGGTAAATACACTTCAATATTTAAAAATAACGATAAATTATCGGTAACAGCTTCTCATTTTACAAGTAGATGGGACGCTTCTGGACAAATTCCGCAACGTGCGGTAGACGATGGAAGCATCACAAGATTTGGCGCGATAGACGATACCGAAGGCGGTAACACATCCAGAACCAATGTGAATATAGCCTTAAATAAACGTATTGACGATGAAACCACATTAAAATCAAATATGTATTATTCTAAATACGATTTTGAATTGTATTCTAATTTCACCTTCTTTTTAGAAGATCCAATTAATGGCGATCAAATTCGTCAAAGAGAAAACCGTGATATTATCGGACTTAATTCTAGCATAACCAAAAACACAAATCTTGGAAATGTTCCAGTCGAGGTATCTTCAGGCTTCGGATTCAGACATGATATGGTTAGAGATGTTGAACTTTCTAGATCGTTAAATCGTTCTACAACGCTCGAAAACATTCAATTAGGAGATTTAGATCAAACCAATATTGACGGTTTTGTGAAGGCAAAATTCGATTTCGGTAAATTTAGTATCGCACCCGGTCTACGTTTGGATTATTTCAAATTTATGTACAACGATAAGTTGCAACCAACATACACCGTACAATCTGAAAACAAAACTATAGTAAGTCCCAAACTTAATTTTTACTACGATTTAAACAGAAACATGCAATTGTTTTTAAAATCGGGTATAGGGTTTCATTCCAATGATACTCGAGTGGTAGTAAATAATTTAGGCGAAGATATTTTGCCACGTGCCTATGGTGTTGATTTGGGAACTGTTTGGAAACCAGCTTCAAATTTAGTAGTTAATACAGCACTTTGGTATTTGTACTTAGAACAAGAATTTGTGTATGTAGGCGATGCAGGAATAGTTGAACCAAGTGGTAGAACAGAACGATTCGGCCTTGATTTGGGTTTGCGTTATCAAATAAATGATTGGTTATATTTTGATTCGGATGCCACCTACACAGATGCTAAAAGTCTAGACGATCCCGATGGTGAAAACTTTATCCCATTAGCACCAAAATTTACTGCGACTGGTGGATTTTCAGTGAGTAACTTAGATAATTTTTCAGGAGGATTGCGCATGCGTTATTTGGGTGATAGACCAGCAAATGAAGACAATTCTATTGTAGCTGAAGGTTATTTTGTAACGGATTTAAATTTGAATTACAACCTGAGTAAAAATATAACCTTAGGATTAATTATAGAAAACCTTTTTGATGTAGATTGGAATGAAACCCAATTTGCAACAGAATCAAGGTTGGCAAGTGAAGTAGATTCTGTAGAAGAAATTCATTTCACGCCAGGAACACCTTTTTTCTTGAGAGGAAGTATTACGTATAGATTTTAAAATAATCAGCATTGTTGAATTAAGGGATAGTAACTATGTTGATTAAACTAACAATGTCATCGCTTTAACAAGTGCTTTAGGTTAAGTTGATTAGTGGTGTTTTTGAGTTTTGTTGTTAGTTGATGATAACCCGCTGAAATTTTCAGCGGGTTATTCATTTAATACCATGAATGAAACCATAAATAATCATTTTCAGTTTTCTATTAACTAATTTTACATTTCATCTCAATGATTCTACACTTGAGTTACTAATTGTTTTAAAGATCTGCCAAGAACTTCAATTTTGTGCTATCAATTAAAACATGCACAGAAGTGAAACAAATTTTATTTATTCTTATTGTCTTAATAACCAAAACTATTACAGCTCAAACCACCATTTCGGGAAAGGTGACCGATGTGAAAGGAATGCCAATAGCTGGTGCCAATATTTATTTACAAGGTACTTATGATGGTGGCACGTCGGATGATTCAGGTGAATTTTCTTTTATAACTGATGAAAATGGTGAAAAAACGCTCATTGTTTCATTTTTATCCTTCGAAACTTTTGAATTAACAAAGGATGTTTCTTCAATGACCAAGCTGGAAATCAAACTGCGTGAGGATGTCAATACCATGGATGCCGTTATTTTATCTGCCGGAACTTTTTCAGCAGGAGATAATAGTAAAGTTTCGGTTTTAAAGGCCTTAGATGTAGTAACAACAGCAAGTGCATTAGGTGATTTCGTAGGTGCTTTGCAAACCTTACCAGGAACTACAACGGTGGCCGAAGATGGTCGATTATTTGTTCGTGGTGGCGAGGCTGATGAAACTCAAATTTTCATCGATGGGATTCGTGTGTTCACACCTTATAGTCCTACTACTAATAATATACCTTCACGTGGACGTTATTCGCCATTTTTGTTTGATGGGATTACGTTTTCTACAGGTGGTTACTCGGCTGAATACGGACAAGCATTGTCCAGCGTACTACTTTTAAATACCATTGACGAGCCAGATCAAAATAAAACAGATATTGGAATCATGAGTGTTGGCGCCACGCTTGGAAATACTCAAAAGTGGCATAAAAGTTCACTGAGTGTGAATGCGTCATACACTAATTTAGCACCTTATTTATTGTTATTTGAAGATAGAAATGATTGGCAAAAACCATTTGAAGGTGCCTCAGGCGAATTGGTTTTCAGACAAAAATTAAATTCAGGATTGCTAAAATTGTATGCCGCATTTGATACTACCAATTTTGAGCTGATTCAGGAGGATATAAATATAACTGAAGGTGTAAAATTTAAGCTCAATAATAATAATTTGTATTTTAATGGTTCGTATAAAGGCGTTATATCCGACAATTGGGCAATATCTAGTGGATTAAGCTACACCTACGCCAATAATGAATTAAATTTCATTGATAACAATATTGATAATTCAGAAAATTCCTTTCATGCTAAAGTTGTTTTTAAACGCAGATTCAACAATCGGTTTAAGTTGAATATTGGAACCGAATATTTTGCGACAAAATTTAATGAGCTATTCGAGAGTAGCACGATTCAAGAAACGCCTTTAGGATTTCAAAATAATATCAGCGCTTTATTTACAGAAGCGGATTTAATTTTCTCAAAGAAATTGGCTTTAAAGGCAGGTATTAGAGGTGAATATTCCGAGATATTTAATCAATTTACAGTTTCACCTAGAATTTCAATTGCTTATAAAACCGATAAAAATAGTCAAGTTTCCTTGGCCTATGGCGACTTTTACCAACAGTCCAACAGTGATATTTTAAAGTTTAATCAAGATTTAGAGTCGCAGCAAACATCCCATTATATTTTAAATTATCAATATAATTCTGAGGGGAAAATATTTAGAGCAGAAGCTTATTTCAAAAACTATAATAACTTGGTAAAGTATAATACTGAGTTTCCGGGGTTCAGTAGTACATATAATAATCTTGGCGAGGGTTATTCTAAAGGAATCGATTTATTTTGGCGTGATAACAAAAGCTTTAAAAATTTAGATTATTGGGTTAGTTACTCCTATTTAGATACAGAGCGCGATTACAGAAATTTCCCAAGTCCGGCAGTGCCAAGTTTTGTAAACAATCATAACTTCTCTGTTGTTGGAAAATATTGGATCGATTCGTTAAAAAGTCAGATTGGGATGAGTTATGCTTTTGCTACTGGTCGCACTTATACAAATCCTAATAACGTCGGATTTTTAAATGCTAAAACAAAACCTTTTAATAGTTTGAGTTTAAACTGGGCTTATCTATTAAGCCCACAAAAAATACTGTATTTCTCAATTAATAATGTGCTTGGAACTAAAAATATCAATGGTTATCAATATGCCAACACGCCTGACATGAATGGCAATTTTAATAGACGCGCTTTGAGGCCTGCAACTGATCAATTCTTTTTTGTGGGATTCTTTTGGACCATTAGTGAAAAGGGAACCGATAACCAGCTCAATAATTTGTAATTGCAGGACAATTACAATTCATCCTTGATAATTAACAACTCAGTAAAAGAGGTTTTAAATTTTTGATTTAACTAAAAATCTTTGAACCATAATCATTAAATAAAAACAACATGAAACAGTTTTTTACCATCATTATTTTATCCTTATCACTATTGTTAAACGCTCAATCAAATTACGAAAAGGGTATGAAAAAAGCTTTCGATTTATGGGAAGCCAATAACTGGAACGAAGCAGAACAACTTTTCGAGCGTATTGCAGCAGCCGAGCCAGATGAATGGTTGCCAAATTATTACGTCGCTCAAATGAACAGTATCAAATCTTGGAACGAAAAAGATTTAGAGGTGGTCACTGCGCAATTAACTAAAGCTCAGGATTATCTTAATAACGCTATGGCAATTAGTAAAGATAACTACCATATTTTAGTCATGCAGGCTCAAATTTATACCAATTGGATTGCACTGGACGGTAGAACTTACGGCATGAAATACTCAGGAAAAGTAACAGAATTATACAATCAAGCATATGCCTTAGCTCCAGAAAATCCAATGGTAGTGTTATCCCGGGCCGATTGGAATATGGGCAGCGCACGTTATTTTGGTCAAGACACCAAACCATTTTGTAAAGATGTAGAAAAGGCTCTAGCTCTTTTTGAAGATTACAAGCCAGAACCATTTCACCCAAATTGGGGCAAACAACGTGCTGTTGAGATTTTAAAATCTTGTAAAGATTAATGAAATAAAATAAAAAACCTTCTGTTGCAATTTTGCGAACAGAAGGTTATTAATAATATTATTTTCAGTATTTAAGGCATTACCGCAGCTACTGCACCCAAAGTGTAAAGTTGCTCTAAATTAGGTGAAACACTTCCGCCTTCTGGCTCAAGCGTAATACCAAACGCTTCACTTTCAAATTCATTAGCAATTTGGAAAATTTTATTATCGTCAGTTTCAAAATCTGATAATATACCTAAACTTACTGGCGTTAACGGACTTAATTTTAAGGACCATACTTGGTAAACCTTTCCTTTTGGTGGTTCGGGTAAGCCTCCTGCATCTAAATAAATGTTTTTATTGTTTTTATCCCAATACACGGTGGCATAACTTTCTTCAAATTTGGCTTGACCACCAAGTGGCACTTCAATAATATTTTTATCTCTTAATACTGCTAAAATTTCTTTGGTGGTGATTAAATCGTTTTTGGTTATTTCGATTTGTTGTTCAAGAAACTCTTTTTCATTTTCAACAACTTGGATATCTGTTTGTAATTTTTTATTGTTGTTAATGGTAAACAACAAGGCCGCCCCAAGTAAAATAGCAGCCGCCCAGCCCGAGTAGCTGATGAATTTGTTTCTACCAGAATCAATTGGAATAACCTTCGGTTCTGCTTTATTTATGGTTGTTGAAATACTGCCATAATTGCCTTTGCTTCTCGAAGCTGCCGCCGTTAGCTGCTTGATAGCTTTTTCAATTTCAAGCACTTCCTTAAATACCTCAGGATGCTTCTGCATCATGGTATTGACTTCCATATTTTCGGCTTCCGTAAGTTTTCCAGCTACGTAAAGCTCTAATATTCCTGATGATATGTATTCTTGAACGTCCATATTAATTTAATATCATATTTCTAAGTTCCTGAATACAATTCCGATTTTTGGTTTTTATCGAGCCAATTGGCATAGACAAAGTCTCTGATGCTTCCTTGTGGGTAAATCCTTTGAAGTATAATAAATCAATTACCTCAATACATTTTTGGGTCAGTTTTTCTACATATTTTTTTATCCCGATGGCATTCATAGCATCATTTAAATTTTCGTTTGTTTCAATACTATTTACGAAAAAATCGGCACTCAGGTTTTGCTTTGAGTTTTTATAGGCTTTTGACCGCAATTTATCTATAGCCGTATTGCGGGCTATATTGAGTATCCAGGTGAAGAACCTACCTTTTTTAGCTGAGTAACTTTCGGAACTTTGCCAGGCTTTCACAAAAACGTCTTGAGTAAGTTCATCTGCAATGTCGGCATC